>CBDUXC010000085.1:0-7272 GCA_965371065.1 uncultured bacterium | reverse complement strand
ATATTTAAGGAAAACTAATACTGTAGGGAAGCGGCGGGCCCTTTTCGGCACCGGCGTTACCGTCCAAGGGTCGGCCGGATGGTCTGGATGGACGGTTTATATTCAACACGGCCGCGCTGGCGAGACGTATATGGTCGGGAGATATTGGGAACTATTCTAACGGCCCGCAGCCCCAATTACTTAACCTGGTTCGTCTCGCGTCGATAAAACGCGCTACGAATTTGCTAAAGGTCTTTCGTGAAACTTCTTACTGTTTAGTAACTCTGTTCCCGTTTTATCCCTGGGTAAATACTCCCGTACGGGGTTATACTTACTCTCTTTTACGGACTTGGTTTTGCACGGTATATAATCACCTTATTATCGTGATTATACTACCGACTTCTTGCCCACGTCCTGGTACCGTCTAGTTACATATCTTATGATACTAGACAGTTAGGGTAGCTCACTGAAACCCTCTAAATCCTCGCAAACTAATTGGTCGTAGTACCCTGCGAGCTCTTCAATATATTCCTCGGCATTAGCGGCATCCTCTCGCAAAATTTCGGCGTTTGCATAGCATTCTTCGGCACTTGCAACGTGACCTTCTGTTTTCATAAGGTCGCCAGCGTTATCTAAGGCATCAGCTCCATCACGGAGGTCTTGGGCTCGTTCCTTTTCTTCTATATATAAACCTCCAATAATGACACACAGAAGCGTTCTACCGGTATCGTCCGTGTGACAACAACCGGTAACGATCGCTACTATGGCTACGACAAGTATGCCGACTACGGTTAACGTAAATAATCCCTTTCTCATAATGCTTTCCTCCTCTTTTTATTGGTTTTCTTACTCACCGTGAGATATTAGCTAGGCTCTTAATAATATAAACATAAGCCAATGTGATTGTCAAGGATAAATATCCTTCAAGAACTTAATCGTGCTTTACTAAGACACAGAAAACGGTTAGTTTTAGAAGATAGGTAGCTATTTTACCCGGTAAGTACTTTTCAACCGGCGGCGGTTACAGATTCGATAAAACCGGCTGGGTCGGCGCCGGTGACGGGTATAACGTGGCTAAAAATGTCGATGTCGGCCGATCTCCACCTGATACTTGCGCCGCGAATAATAAAGCGCGGAGTTTTTTACGATAGTTACATTTCAGGTTCGTTAAACAAAAGAAGCGGCGGCGGTGTCTAATAAGAAAACTTTACCCGTATTTCATACGGGAGGAGTTGGTATGTTTCGCTATCCGATTTTATCGGCTTTTTTAACGCTGGTAGTAGGTTGTTCGTCCTATACGGGAGATAGCGGTACCGGTTCCGCCGAAGAAAATATTGCGGAACCCCATTATTATACGACGCCCGACGGCGTGAGCTATACCGTTTACGAGTGGCGTTATACTAACGCGATACGGCCCGGCGGCGAGCTGGAGTTGTACTTCCAGTGTTACAATAAATCGGCGGAACCTGTGGACGGTCCGACTGTGTTCGGGGAGTCCGGGTTGTCGCTCGTACGCCCGGACGACTCAACGGCCGAACCGACGGTAAACCCTTTAGGTATATGGGACGGGCCCGCCGATATCGTACCCGGGAACAGCTACGGCGTATGGATAATCATAACCGAATTGTTCGACTTCGGCGAGCTCGGCGATTACGTCGTCCGGTGGGACGTCGCCGGCGGGACGGTCGAGTACCCCGTTAAAGTAATGGTCGGGCCCGAGTACTATCTATACCGGCTCGGGAACGACGTTTGCTACAACGAGTGGGGCATCCATATTTACGGCGACGACGGTTATTTAGGAAGCGGATTAGCCCGCGAAGCTATAGCCCTGGGCGATACGATGGTCCCCGGACTCGTCGGGTTTTTAGGCGATACTCGCGAAGGGTTTATAGAGGGTTCCGAGGACGCGACTATCGGTTATATGTACGGCTGGCGCGTCTGCGACTACGCGGCGATAATGCTCGTCGAGATACTGGGGCAGGACCCGGGCGATTTAACGTCGATGGATCCGGCGGCCCGGGACGAGCGGATCGAGGAACTGAAAACCTGGTGGGCGGAACATGAGGGGGAATATCAGTAGGTAGAACGTAGGGCGCGACAGGTTAACATAGGTTGCGTATTCCGGTTGTAATGGGCCGGCGCATTAGCGTCGGTTTTTTCGTTGCGTTTCGGGTGGGGTGTGGTATAGTAGGGGGCGTATATAATACACGGAAAAGGTGATTGAATATATGGTAGAGAACGGAAACGACTGGTATCGCTACGTATTAAGCGTTAGGGATTTCCCGAGGGAACTTAAGAGGAATACCGAACAGCACGACGTCCGGTATATATTTTTTTTGGGCGCCGGTTGTTCCAAGTCGTCCGGCATTCCGACTGCCAAGGATTTGGTTTACCGTTGGCTGGCGGAATTAAAGGGCGACGATAAACAATTAGACGACTGGGCCGAAAAGAATATAGGAGGTTTTGACCGGAAAAACCCCGCGGCGAGTTACGGTAACGTTTTTAAGGAAGCGTACAAAACTCCCCACCTAAGGCAGCAGGAGATAGAGCGTGCTTGCGCAAAAGCCCGCCCCGAGCTGGGTTACTTAATCCTGTCGCGCTTGATGGTACAGGACGAATATAGAGGTAAACTAAACCTCGTATTGACTACCAATTTCGACGACCTGGTTACCGAATCACTATATCTATTTACGGAGGATAAACCGCGCACCTTCGTACACGAATCGCTTTTCGAACACTTGAGATTGGATTCGCCGATGCCGACCGTCTGCAAACTGCACGGAGACGCCCATATAGAAACCCGCAGTACGCCGGACGAGACCGAACGTCTGTTTGACGAAGCCGAGGAAATAATCCGTAGCGGCATTCGCGGCAAAGGTTTGATATTTATCGGATATGGGGGAAATGACGAAAGTATCGTCAAGGTTTTCGATGGATTGACGGGTAACGATTTCCCGTGGGGCGTTTATTGGGTAAGAAAAGGCGAACCTGGAGATAGTTTAAAAGCCGTTTTTCGCAAATTGGGTAATGTTACCTGCGTTGCGTACAGCGATTTCGACGGTTTGATGGTTCTAATACAGCACGGATTGAAAGTTTATTTACCTAAAACCGAAGAGTATTCGAAGCGTTATACCGCGTTGGAAGATTCTTACCTGGCGACTTTTACGAAATTGGCCGAAAGCGCGGACGAACTAAAAGATGCGGACGACCGGGAAGCGCTGGAGGGAGCGGTGCGCGATACCGCCAAACAGTTCAAGGACTGGTGGGCGGTTGAAATCGAAGCGCGGAAATACAAAGAAACCGACCCCGACAAAGCCGACGAGATATACCGCGACGGCTTAGAACAGTTCCCGGATAGTCATCAACTAATGAACGCCTACGCCCTTTTCCTCAAGAATGTCCGCGAGGACTACGACGGCGCCGAAGAGTACTACAAACGTGCGATAAAAGCCGACCCGGAAAATTCGATTAACCTGAACAACTACGGTTGGTTCCTTTACGAAATCCGAAAAGACTACGACGGCGCCGAGGAATATTATAAGCGGGCGATAAAAGCCGACCCGAATTACGTCCGTACCCTAAATAACTACGGCCATTTCTTGGAAGAAATCCGCAAGGACTACGACGCCGCCGAGGAGTACTACGAACGGGCGATAAAGGCCGACCCGGATAATGCAACCAACCTGGGCAACTACGCCTTTTTCCTCGAGAAAGTCCGTGAGGACTACGACGCCGCCGAGGACTACTACAAACGTGCGCTCGAGGCCGACCCGAATTATGCCATCGCCTTAGGCAACTACGCTGGGTTCCTTTTCGCCCGGGGCCGGGCCGACGAAGCGAAGGAATACCTTGAGAAAGCCTTCGAATTAGCTGATAACGACCCGTTAATTGTCGAGTCCTATTTCTATCGCTACGCCCATTCGGACAACAAAAAGGAACGCGCCGCGGCGCTATCGGAAGTTAAAAAGCTGATAACATCGGGCGTACGTTCGCCGGGCTGGGACCTTTCCCAGAACGTCGCGCGGGCGGTGGATGACGGCCACCCAGAGCCGGAATTCCTCGCGCTCCTTGCCAAAGTCATCGCCGACCAGGCCCCCGCCTCCGAGTTGGACAAGTTCGAGGTTTGGAAGAACGCATAACGTAATATAACCGGCTACGGTTATTTTGACCGGGGCTTTTTGCTGAGACCTACCTTTATTCAGCCTCCTATTAACCGCTTGAAGTATACCGATTTTAATGTTAGTTTTCCGTCGTTTTCCACGGGAGGGACGCGATTTGAAGGTTTTGACGCTCTTCGTTACGGCGTTTTCCTTGGCGGCCACTGCATTACCCGTAAATTACGACGTAACGGTAACCTGCGATAGGGCGGTTTGCGAGGAGACAGCCGACACCGCCCGGGCTTTCCGCTTGCCCGAATCGTCGAAGGCCGTAACCGAATGCAACGTTACCGTCGGACCGTCGGAGATCGTCGCCGACGGACGGCGGATAACGTTTAACTCTTTCGAACAGAACCTTTATATGGGCGAAACGGCCTTCGCCGACGAGGAGAACCTGTCGAAGTCTTTACCCGGGAAATGGGTCGAGTTTACGCTGCCGGGGTTGGCCGCCGGCGAATTGACCCGAGACCCGGACCTTACGGTCGAAAGCGGGTACTTGGGCTACGGCCTGCTGGCGTTTATGCTATTATATGAAAGCGGTCGGGAGGACGCCGGCGAGCAGGTGTTCTCGGTCATCGAAAGGGCGTTGCCCAACGGGAACAAGGCGAAGTCGACCGTTGGGTTCGCGCCGGCGGACGGCGCCGGAGGCGAAGCGTTTAACGTTACCGTTAACAGGGTTTTGTCCCAGGAGACGGGGTTGAGCAAGATGACCGGTTCGGCGGCGTTGTCGGGTATTGTCGGGAGGACCGTCGGCGCCGACGGTTTAACCGACGCCGCTAAGGCCGAGCTTGCAGGGAAACGCGAACGTAATTTCGTTATCGCCGGCAAAGAAGCGCTCCTGATAGAAGAGATAACGGTGACCGTTGATATCCTGCGGGAAGGCGTGGAAGCGCCCGCCGGACGGGAATGAAACAATGGTAGAAACGACAGCGCAAGTAAGTCCCGTCGTCGAGAAGCTGGTAGACGTGATAATCGCCGGTTACGCGCCGGAGAAGATAATCCTCTTCGGTTCGTACGCGTACGGGAACCCGGACGAGAACAGCGACGTCGATTTATTAATTATTAAGAAGAACCCGGAGCCGAAGAAACAGGACCGGTGGTTGGCAGTACATAACTTGATTTGGGATATGAACGTCGGTATCCCCGTATCGCCTTTGGTAATATCACCTGGGGAATTGGAAGGATATGTTTCTAGGGATAACTACTTCGTAAAGGAAATATTAAAACGGGGTATTCCTTTATATGAAAAGGACGGATAGCGGTAATCCGTACGATTGGTTGGTTAAAGCCGACGCAGATATGAGGGCAGCCGCGCTCCTATTGACGGAGAGCGAACTAGAGAACGCAGCTTTACATATTCAACAGGCTATTGAGAAATATTTGAAAGCCCTTATTCTATACCGTAAGGGGGGCGTTAGGCAAATCCACGATTTAACTGAGTTGTTAAAAGAAGCGTCGGAGTTCGTGCCGGAGTTGACGGAATATAAGGATTTTGTTGTTCCTGCAACAGCTTATTATATTAATAGCAGGTATCCTGGAGAAGTGTATTCGGATTTGAGTAAGGACGATTTAGAGGAGGGTTTTTCATTGACGAAAGAAATAGCTTAAAGGATTAAGGAAGAAATAGAAAAAGGCTAATAGGTTTACGCGTAAGAATCCAAGGAGGACCATATATGAATAGGGGACTAGTTATTACGGCGAGCGGTTTGGCTGTGCTCGCGCTTATCCTGGGTTGCGGGGGCGGCGAGACCGAGACCTACAAGATCGGCGTCGTAGGGCCGTTCACCGGCGACGGCGCCCAGTTCGGCGAGATGATCCGGATGGGCGTCGAGATGAAAGCCCACGAGATTAACGAGGCCGGCGGTATCAACGGCGTAATGCTCGAGCTGGAGCTCCAGGACGACAAGGGCGACCCCAAGGAGGCCGCCAACGTGGCGCAGAAGCTCGGTTCGGACCCGGACGTTCTCGCGGTCATCGGGCATTTCAATAGCTCCTGTTCGCTGGCGGGCAAAGAAATTTACAACCAGATGAAAGTTCTTCAACTCAGCCCCGGCTCTACCAACGTAAACGTCTGCGAGGGCGGGGATTGGACGTTCCGCAACGTCTATCGCGACGACTACCAGGGCTATTTTATCGCCGACTATATCAAAAGCGTTCTCGGGTACGAGAAGGTTGCCGTGTTCTTCGACAACGACGATTACGGCCGCGGGCTTAAAGACGCGTTTTGTGAACGGGCCGACGAGATAGGATTGAAGGTCGTGGCCGAGGAGGCGTACGTCCGCGATACTCAGGAGTACACGCCCCAACTAACCCAGATACGGACAAAAGAACCGGACATTATATTTATCAGTGGGTTGTACGCCAACGCCGCTATGATACTGACCCAGGCCAAGAACCTGGATATTCAGACGCCCTTTATCGGCGGTGACGGGTTGTTGTCGAGCGACCTTTTAAAGAACGCGGGAAGCGCCGCCGAAGGCACCATAATCACGTGCCCGTTCCTGCCGACGGTCGAAGACGAGAAGACCCGCAATTTTGTCGACGCCTTCGAGAAAAAGTACAACGAGAAGCCGGACGCGTGGGCGGCCCTTTCGTACGACGCGATCGGTATCGTCGCCGAGGCTATCGCCGAGGTCGGAACGGACCGTACAGCGATTCGCGATTACGTCGCGTCGCTGAACAGCCCTGAGAACGCATACGAAGGCGTTACCGGGATGACCTACTTCGACGAGAACGGCGACGTGATGAAGCCGCTGGTCGTCGCCGTCGTTCGCGACGGCGAGTTCTACCCGGCCGAGCACTAGGCGGACTCGTTGGCCGAGGCCGAACCGACCGGAGAAACCGCCGAAGCCGCAACGGAGCGTGAAGCGGCCGAAAGCGAGTCGTAAGTGGAACGGTCGAAAGTACGTCGCTAAATACCCGTTGTCATCTAAACCGCGGGGACGTGATCGTATGCGTATGAAAATACTCCCTATCGTTGCTTTCTTATTAGTATCGTGCGCCGTCGCTTACGGCGCCGAAGATTACCTCGCCGAGTTTTACTTCGATGGCGACCCGGCCAAATTCGCCGAGCTGAGCGTACGGCCGTACGTGTTGACCGACGACGGTTTCGTAGGGTCGGTGGGCGCAAACTACG
>CBDUXC010000084.1:0-7309 GCA_965371065.1 uncultured bacterium | reverse complement strand
TTTTAGTTCATACGGTGGGCGTATAATCAGTAAATATACCCCTCGTCGTCCACGGCTATGGACGGGGTTTCGGGCATCGAACCCGCCAACCCCACGATTGCGTCAACGATACTTCCGGTATTTACGTCGTATTTATAAAAACCCACCGTGAACGCTTCGCCGTACGCTATCCATAAGAATTCTCCGTCCCACGCGAGATCGTTTATACCTAATCCGACGTAAAACGGTGCGGGCGATATTATAGTACCGGTCTTGGTGACGTGGTATATATATCCGTTGCATATTATCCATAAATAGTCGTCGTCAACATCAACACCGATGTCTTTACCTTGTCCGTCGTCGGATTCTGGCGCTGGAAACGACGAATAGATATTACCTTCTGTATCTATTTCGTAATAGTAGTTTAATTCTCCGAGCTCGTAAGTACTCACCCAAATATGACCGTCGTCGAAACCACCACCGACCATTACTTCGGGTAAGGGTATATCCCATACGTCCCAAGTGTCTAAAGTATAAGGACCTAATCGCCCGTACGCGAACCATAAAGACAACCGCGAGTCCGTGGCGACGGCCAGGGTGGCGGTTGTTAGAAGGATTATTAGTATCGTTTTTACGGATTTCATTTATGCGCTCGTTTCTCTATAGGTAGGGTAAGGCTTACGTTCTTTATACATTATAGCATATAAAAACTTGGAGGCAATCTTTTGAAATGAGTTTATTCGATATGAATATCGCTATGCCTAACGCTCTATTATCGTATCAATCCTAAATTATTAAGTTATCACTAAGCGGAGTTAATTTAAGGATGAGGTATCGATTAATTATAGGTTACCGATATCTAATTCAGCTGTTAATAGAAACGGCGCCCCGCAGGGCGCCGTTCTTCCGAAAGGAGGATGTGGTATATTTATTTAAAACGTTCGTTTAGTCTTCCAACTCCGCCGTTATACGGTCCTCGGCGAACCCGATTACGCGGACGTGCGGGTTCGCCAGGTTATCCACCGACACGCCCAGGTCCTCGACGCGGCCGACGTAGATGACCGTTAGGCGGGCCGCGTCGCCCGTGTACTCCCGTCCGGCCAACCCGACCACGCCCGGCGTCGTCTCGACGGTCCGGGACAGTTGGTCGAAGGTCGAAAAGTCGGTAACGCCGAATATCTCGACCAGTACCTCCCGCTCTGCGTTCGGGTTCAGGTCCGCCAACGCGCCGGCGAAGTATCCCGCCAGAACGTCCCCCGCCTCGGCCAACGCGTCTCGGGCGGCCCGGCCCGGGTCCGTCCCGAAGCCGATTATCTCGCCCGGCGACGACTGCCGCTCGGCGAGTACCTTGCCGGTGTCGGTGTCAACCGCTTTCAGGTCGAAGCTCACGACGGCCTTCTTCAGCCCGGCCAGCGGGTTCTCGCCCTCCACGTACGGGATGTCGCCGGGCACCTCGCCCGCGTCCTCGACGGCGATAGTGCCGTAGACTAGCACCTGCGCCAGGAACCTGCGCCCAAGTTCGCGGGCCTCGTCTTCCGACAGGGCCGACGCCGCGTCCAGTTTCGCGGCCGCGTCCGACCCCGCCAGATACGCCGGGTCGAGGCACTTATGTCCGCCCTCGACCAGCGCCATACGGACCAGGCCTTCGACGGCGGCCTTATCCGTCGGTTTACCGTTGTAGGTCTCCATGGTCCGGACGACGACGGACTTCTTCAACTTGTCCAGTTCGGCGGCTACGTCCCGCTCCCGTACGTCGCAGGATATCTTAACCAGGTAGAGACCGCCGGACTGCCCTTCCTCAAGGATAGTCTCGTTCGAGATGAAACCGTCGGCCCGGGCCAGCACCGTGTCCTGGACCAGGAGCGCGCTTTCGACCCGGACCCGGGAGTCCACCATAACGCCCAGGACCTTCTCGACGGCGGTTTTCCGCGCGTCGTTCAGGGCCGCCGCCCGCGCGGCGACAACGTCGTCCACGACCGGCGCTTTGCCGCTTACTATTATCGGCGTAGCGAAAGCGGCGGTTACCAATAAACTGAGGGATATCCCAACGAAGCACAAATATCTCATAGGTCCCCTTATAAAGCCGTTACTTCCAGGTCTTTTATATCGACTATACAATCGTCGAAGACGGCGACGAAGAACCCGCCGCTTACGGCCCTGTCAAGGTCCAGGTCCAAACGGGTTCCGCCGAAAGCAAGTTTCGCTTTGCCACCTTCCAGCTTCAGTTTTACGCTGTACCAGACGTCCTCGTCAAGCTCGCTGTATGCGTAGTTGGCGTTCGGATTGTAGTCGCCGTAGTCGTTGTAATCGTCGTAGGTCGTCCAGTAGTACGGCCAGTACGCTATACTCAGTGCACTCGCGACGACGGCAGGGAACAACGTATCGCCCGGGTCCGGCTCGCCTCCGACTTCGGGCGTCAGCGACTTCGGATAGCCGTGATAATAAGCGTCCTTGTCGTAAACGGCCGGGCCCAGTTCGTGAAGCTGGAGCGACGGGAACCGGTCGCCGGTTATCGCGAGCGTAAGCACAGCCGCGTCCTCGCCGGTCCGGGCGTAAACGCCGAAGGAACCGCCGCGGCGGTACCTCATATCGAAACTGACCTCGTAGTCGGCCAGGTTCTCGTCCCGGAGGTATATCCCGGCGCGCATCTCCTCGCCCTCTCCGTCGCCGTCGCCCAGCGTTAGAACCCTGTCTTTGCTGTTGATGTAGTAAACGCCCGAGCCGACGACCTCCATCCCGCCCAAGTTCGGTACGGCGAAGTCGTTGGCGTATATTGTGTCGCCGGGCGCGACCGGAAGGCCCGTTGCGGAAATCATAGTACTGCGGCCGCCGCAGGCCGTCACGAGGGCGTCGACCATCTCGTCGAAGTCGTTCAAACTCGAACCGGAAGCCTGGCCGGCCCTGACGGTTTCCGCCGTCGCCACGTCTACGAACCGGACGTTTAACGTGTATTTCTCGCCCAACCGGACTATACTCCCGACGGCCACGTAGTCGGCGTCAAGGAGCTTACCGACGCGGGATACCGACCCGGCGTCGGTCATATCGGACGCGCTCAACTTCTGTTCGCGGAGTACCTTCTCGAGCTGGCCGCGCTCGATGACCGAATAGGCTCCGCCGGCGGCCAGGGCGGTACGGAAGTTCTCGGCCACGGCGGCGCCCAGGTCCTGGTCCGTCAGGTCCTCGAAGTCCATAACGGCCACGTGGGCTCGACCGTCACTAACGGTCACAGGGCCGTTACTAACGGTCACAGGGACGCTTTCGCTTAACGCGAGACCCGGTGTCGATAAGACGGTCGCGAGTAGGAACGCCGTAAGTAGTACGCGCATAACGTTACCCCTTTCTTCGTTTATGAGAAGGTTACGTTATCGCGTCAGGATGACGACGCGTCCTTCGCTCAGGAGGTTGTACTGTTCTTCCAGCCCGAACAACTGGTCCACGATGATGCCCGGCAGCACAAGGTCCGCGGCGAACGCGCCCATCGTCTTGAGGGCCTTCACGATGAACGGGGTGTCGCCGGCGCCGAGGTTCATCGCTTCCTCTAACGACCGGACGTACGTCGATACGCCGTTCATCAGCGCGTACTCAGGGTCCAGGAACTGAGCGCCGTAAACAAGCTTACCGTCTTCAGTTACGATGTTCGGGTAGAGGGCCGGGTTAACGTCCAACTCCCGGGCGTCTATGACGATACCCGAGTAGTCGCCGGGATAGATTTCGGTTACGGGGCTGTAGATTTCTATGGCCGGTTCGCCCGCCTGTATCAACTCGCCGACGTTCATAAGGCCGTCGTCGGTCGTGATTAGCGCGCCCATCGTTATCGTACACAGGATCGAATTGTCGGCCAGTCTCTCGTGGGTAACGTTCAGTTCCTTGGCGTTGTTGATGTATCCTTCGCAGGCGACCAGGACCGTGTCGTCGCCCGTTACGCCGTCTTTGATGATGTTGCGGGAGTTGACGTAGACGCCGTAGGTACGTTCGGTGAGCTTGCGATATGCCAGCGCGCGAGCCGCCTCCTCGGCTAATATCAAGGCGTGAGCTTCGCTTTGCGCTTTGAGCACGTTGGCCGTACCCATCGCTGTAACCTCAATGTACATATCGGACCAGTTGGTAACGGTAACCGAGTTCTCGTCGGTCTCGGTCTCGATGAACTTATCGGCGGCGTCCTCCAGGGCCGTATCCTCGACGACCCCGAGCACGGCATCCTTTGCTTCGTCCGTAACCATTTTGTCCAGGGCCATATCCTTTGCGACTTCCCACCACTCGGCGCCGGCGGCCGGGATGGCCGCGAACGCCGCGATGATAAAGACGGCTGAAACTATAGCGCGCATAGAACCTCCCAACAGGTTGCTTAACTTTAAGAAATGCCGTTCCGCTAACGTGTAGATTCGACCGGCGGACGATTTCATTAGTTTAAACGCAAAAAAAAGGCCGAACGACCCACCTTAATAAGTCTCACGAAGTATAAGGCTACCCCCGCCCAAACCTTCCGCCAACACCTCCGCCGTGTGCCTTACAACCGCTCCGTTCCCCGCCGAAGATAAACTCGCGCGCAGATAGTAGATGCACGCCGGGCAGCCGGTCGCGACGGTCCCGGCGCCGGTAGCCAGCAGTTTGGAGGCTTTCTCCGCGCCTATCTTCTCGAATACTTCGGGGTGAGTCGCGCCGTAGACGCCGGCGCCGCCGCAGCACCGGTCCGCGTCCTCTGCTTCGACGTAGTTCGCGACGGCCGACAACAGCTCCCGCGGCTCGCCCCGCACGTCCATTCCCCGGGCGAGATGACAAGGGTCGTGGTAAGTTACGATATCTTCGGTTTTCGATAGCTCGCCGCCGCCGGCCCTATGGATAAACTCGGCGATGTCCACTACGTCGTCGGCGAAGCGTTCGGAACCGGGTACCCGAAGTACTTCCGGGTAGAACTCGGCCAGAGCCGTCCCGCAGGAGCCGCAGTCCACGATAATAGGTCCGTCAGCGCCCAGCGCTTTGACGTTTTCTTTGGCCAAACGCCTTGCCAGACTCCAATTACCGTTGACCAGCGCCGGAACCCCGCAGCAAACCCGGTCCCCCGGTATCTCTACCTCGTAACCGGCGGCTCGGAGCAGCTCGACGACCGCCAACCCGATTTCGGGATAAACGGACCGGGACGCGCATCCGGCGAAGTACTTGACCGTTCCTTTTGGGGCCGCCGGCTTCTTGACCGGGACGAGCTCGTCCAGAGACCGTTTCGGGACGTCGGGTATCGGCAGGGCCGGGTTCACGCCCAAAAGTTTTATCAGCGGCCGGACGGGGCTGAACCGGCCGGCGAGTCCCGTCTTCCCGAACAACCCTAACGACCGCAGCGCGAAATGCATCAGCCGCGGGCGCGGGAGCGTCAGGGCGAAAGCTCGGCCCGCCAGGAACGGCAAGCCCCCCGAACAGTGGCCGTCGGCCCGGGCCGCGAGGACGAGGATGTCGCCGGCGACGCCGCTGGGGCACCTTTCGGCACAGGCTTTGCACGCGAGGCAGTAGTCCAGCGACTCGCGGAAGGGGCGCCCCCACCGTACGCCGTCGGCCAGGGCCGAAAGCATCGCGACCCGGCCCCGGGGCGAATGGCGCTCGTCGCCGGTGGCCCGGAACGCCGGGCAAACCTCCCGGCATAGGCCGCAGCGAAGACACCGCTCGAGGTCGGGCTTGAGGGCTTCCAGTTCCGTCACGACGGGCAACGCCGGCTCCGTTTTATTATGACTGAAATTAACAGGTATCGCCGAACAGGATATACTATTTAGTCGGTTTACGCAAGGTGATTACCCTGCTATAATATCAGTCAAAGCCTCCGAAAGGAAGAAGGTTATGGATAAGCGAACCGTTTTCGTTATAGCTATGCTACTGGTCGTCGCCGCGGCGGCCTCGACCGACGAGGAGCGCCCGCTTGGGTCCGGCCGTGTCGAGCTGTCTATAGACGCGGACGTTACCCACTTCAACGGGGACCAACCGCGGCTCGGGTTCTCGGCGACGGGCGACGAGGAGCGCCCGCTCGGGTCCGGCCGCGTGGAGCTGTCAATAGGCGCGGGCGTTACCCACTTCAACGGGAACCACCCGCGGCTCGGGTTCTCGGGCATCGGCGCCCAGGTCTTCGGGAGCTTCGCGTACCTGCCGGTCCCGTACGTGGCGCCGTACGTCTACGGGATGACCACGTTCGGCAAGGCCGATACGAAGACCTGGGAGCAGGGCGGCTACCCCGAGCCCGCGTTCTATATAGGCTTCTCGACGTGGCAGTTCGGCGGCGGCGCCCGCGTCCGCTACGGGATTCTCGGCGACCTTGTCTGGCCGTACGGCGGGGCCGGGGCCGCGCTCGTATGGTTCGCCCGGGACGCGATGACCTACGACGAATTGGTGATGGACTCGTGGGGCGGCCGGTCCCTCGGATACTTCGGGGAAGGCGGCTTCGACTTCTACGTCCGGGGCGACGGCTTTCTCGCGATGAGTGTCGGGTACCGATATCTCCGTATCCCGGCGTCCTACGACCCGGCGCCGCCCGGCGGAACCGCCGACTTCACCGCCAAGGGTTCCCTGTACTCGGCCTGTCTGAGATTGTATTTTATGTGATTTTGCGGGTTTTAAGGTGGCCGGGCGTCGTCCGGCTGCTCGACTATACGCCCCCGGCAGACGCCGAGGAAGCGGGCGGTGACGGGAAACTAACGAGAAGCTTCGGCGGACGTAAAGTCCGCCGTTTCTTTAATGGTGGTTTAATACACGCCCGGCAGAAGCCCGGGCACCGGGCGACGACGGGGGAATCGGTGTTGCAAATTCGGCAGGTGGGTATTAGGTAAATTTAACATAGTTATACGGGTACGGGAAGGTAGAGTACCGACGTTCGTGGATAATCGAACCTTATGTATAAAAACCTCTCTAAGTTCGTTCGTTCTATTTTTTCTTGACTTTCGACGGTTATTCACGTATCATTTACACTAATGTGATATTTACTTTAATAGGTAATCTGTATATCAAGACGTATTTTCTATGGATGGAAGGGCGTTTAAGATATGAACCAAAGGCTCAAATCGATTCTTAAAAAGGTTGTACCGCCGTCCGTCATACCTACGTTATTGAAGATTTACGGATTCCGGAGGCTCCGGAAAGCGAAGAAGGCGTTCTACGAAGCGCCTGAAAAACCGGTTTGGCTTCGAGAAGACGAATTAGAATCGCTTTACCAACAGTACCCTTATCCGTCGGTACAGGCTTATGATCCTCGTAGTCTTGAGAAACGGGGAAAAGAGCGAGCGAAGCGGATTCTAAATTTAATACCTTATAAGAAGGAAAAGATTTCTAAATTTCTCGAATTGGGATGCGGAAGCGG
>CBDUXC010000083.1:0-7351 GCA_965371065.1 uncultured bacterium | reverse complement strand
TGTGGAGCCGTGCGTCGTCGGCCTGCAGCGCCAGCGCGTTCCGCAGGCGGAACTCGGCCTCGCCCCACATCTCGTACTTGGAACAGCTTACCGCGAAGTCGTTAAGGTCTTTGGCCGTAACCTGCGAACCGCCGCCGCAGCCGGCGACGGCCGCCGCCGTCAAAACGGCCAGAACCGAAATAAGTATTATCCTTCCCATTTTTACGCCTTCCTTTTTATTGCCGTGGCCGCCGGAAAACGGTCGATTAGTACACGGCTAACCGTTCCGATTACTATCCCGGAGACGACGGTCCACGCTCCGACTGGAAGCGCCAGGTAAAATACGTCGGCGGTACCGACCAAGAGCGAAACGTACGCCAGTTGAACTACGTTGTGGAACGCCGCGCCGCGAAGCGCTTCGGCCCGGTCCACCGGCGAAGTCGGCATAGTACCGTTTATTAGTGTCGCCGGCCCCGTTTTCATTTCACCGTTATCGATACCCGGTTCGGCAGACAGACTATCGTGTCGCCCGGCCGTTCGACCCAACCCTGGGATACGCATACCTTGTTCGGGCAGGGCGAGTCCGGTACGCGAACGCGGTCGTCCCTTATAACTACGACCGTGGTGCCAGCGGCCCGGGGACGTTTATCGTTCGGTCCTCGTCCAGAGGAACGACCGCGTACTCGGCGCCCTCGGCCGTTATGCGGACCCGGGCGTCCGTTGCGTCTCCTCGCGGTCCCGCCAGGAATATGATAAGAACGGTAACGGCGGCGCTTACGGCGAGTATAGCCCCGATAACTTTCGGATTAAAGGACAATGTCGACCGCCCGGCCGCAGTCGCTGCACTTGCCGTCGTCGGTTATTCCTATCACCCGGGTACTGTAACCGGCCCTTTCGACCAGGAGGTTAGCGCACTCGGGGCACGCAGTATCGGTACCGCCGACGCCGCCGACGTTGCCCATGTACACGTAGTAAAGCTCCCGTTCGGCTATTTCCTTTGCGTGTAACATCCTGTGGACCGGCGTAGGCGGCGCGTCCATTTCCCTGTGGGGGAAGTACCGCGAAAAATGTACGGGCGTGTCCCGCCCCAGGTTCTCCACTATCCAGGCAACCAGCTCGGTAACGTCTTCCTCCGAGTCGTTCAGGTCGGTGACGAGCAAGTTGGTTACCTCCAGGTGGATACCCGATTCTTTCAACGTTTTGCACGTCCGCAGGACCGGCTCCAGACGCGCGCCGCAGTATTTCTTGTAGAAGTCGTCCCGAATGGACTTGACGTCTATGTTGGCGGCGCCTAAGACCGTGACGAGCTTGTTAAGCGGTGCCTCTTCGACGTAGCCGTTGCTGACGATTACGCCGTAAACGTCTTGCTCGTTGCCTAGCTTCATGCAATCGCGAACGTACTCGAACCATACGAGCGGCTCAGTGTAGGTGTACGCGATGCCGGGCGAACCGCGGCGGACCGCCAGCTCGACCATCTCCTTGGCCCCAACGTACTCGGTCGGCGACTTCTCCTGAGAGATGTGAAAGTTCTGGCATCCCCGGCACTTGAAGTTACATCCGTTGACGCCTATTGAGAGTATATCGTCGCCGGGGTGGTAGTGGTAGAGTGGTTTCTTCTCGATGGGGTCTATCGCGATCGTACAGGTCCGGCCGTACTCTGTCGCGACGAGCTCGCCGCCGGCGTTGGTCCTCGTCTCGCATATCCCGGCGTCGCCGTCGGCGATACGGCACCGGTGCGGGCACAGCTCGCACTCGATGCGCCCGTCGTCCAGCGGGCGCCAGTATTCGGCCGGGTGGTTGCGTTGGGGCATAACGTTAAAACGTTAGTTTATATAAACGTAAAAAGAATCATTGTTTCCCTATAAAGCCGCATTTGTCAATTAGAAAAAACCTCCGAAACCGGCGCTTTCAAGCGCCGGAGGTTTATCCGCCGGGCGTTAACCGCAGGCTTCAGCCTGCGGGGGTAGCCTTAAACCGACATCTTGTCGGCTTCTTCGTGGTGGTGCTCGTCCTGCCTATGAATATAACTTATTACTTGCTTGACGTTCTTAAGACCTACACTTTCGACGTAGTATCCGTCCGACCACAAAGATGGACCTGCGTTTTTAATCTCCGGGAAGCGTTCGCGTATAACTTTAGACGTATTACCTTTTAACGCTTGTACGACGTCGTTTATCCGGTCCACGGGCCGTAGCCCAACGGCAACGTGGACGTGGTCAGGTAAAATGCCCGCTGCGAGTACGACGTAACCTTTACGACCGGCTGTATCTTTAATAATATCCAGAACTGCCCGGGATTTATCGCCGGTAAATAACTTCCTGTTCCGCTTCGTGCGGAATGTTATGGGATAGTTCAATATATAAGCTGAAGTAGTTGATTTCTGTTCAGCTACGAGTTTACCGACGTTCTCAGCTATGTAAATACTAGTCATTGTCTACATTATTCCGGCGGGTTGAAACCCGCCGTTTACGCTCCGCGGGTGAGGTTCCGGCGGCTGAAGCCGCCGGTTTCAGGCGGATTAAATCCCTTAATATCCATATCCATCAACCCGCGTAACTCGCACTCGACGCGTCCGTCGTCCAGGGGGTGCCAGTATTCGGCCGGGTGGTTGCGTTGGGGCATAGGTTAATTACCGTGTAACCTTATACAGATTTATCCTGTCCTCTGTACCCGCCAATATAAATTTGCCGTCGGGGCTCATCTTGCACGTCGGGAAATTCGAATCGGAAAACGGTATGTTTACGTAATTATAGGAATCGTCGGAGAATATAATTATGTACCTATCTGTATTCTTGATATATTTCTTGTGCCTTACCATAATAACCCCACCATCATTCGATATAAAAGCTTCGTACGCGATATTACTTTCGAACGGTGCCTCGATTTCCCTCTTAATAATGCCCGTCTCTAGGTCGAAAACTAATAGCTTTTTTACGGAATGCATGTACAAACTAATTAGGCTTTCATCGTCCGAGACGAATATGGCTGAACGCGAAGCATCGCCTAATCCCTTACCCGGCCATTCGTAAGACCATAGACGATTACCCTCCCCGTCGTAAACCTCGAGCGCATTAACGTGATTTTCTTTGGGTCTTTTATAGTATTTAAGTTTCCCTTTAACCTTAACGGAACAGACCTCACCGATTTGACATATATATTTATCAGACCCGTATAGGAATTTGTTCATACTGGAACTACGTATCATCTCGGCGACCCCAGGGTTAAGAGTGAACGCGAGGTCTCCGTTTTCGTTTATGATTTTCGTCCCCGTATCAGGGTATTTAATAGTATGGAGATTGAAAGGGTCGCTTGCTATAAACCAGTCTTTGTCTTTATCGAAAGACACTATATTTCCTCCGACGGGAAAATCGCATTCCGTAACGAAATCGCCGTTACGTCGATATACCCTAGCCGGTCCGCAATGGCTGAATTCCGTCGGCTTTAAAAACGCTATTAATTCCCCGGATTTCGTGACTACCGGCGCGCCGGGTTCTTCAATTGACGATAAGAGATTATCATCTTTATCGTATATTTCTTTTACTAGATAAAGCGCGTGTATAAATTCAGTCGATTTTATATAGTCGCCTTCATTTCCTAAGGGCTTTATTCGTTCGGGGACCCCGTTTGAACTATCGATACATTTGTAAGACGCAGGTAGGCCGTTATCGTCGAAAATTACGAAGTAGCTCTTAACGCGAGATAATCCGTAATAAAACAGTTTAAAAGGGAAGTTGCCGGCGAGCGTGGGTATTTCTTCCTTCCTAACGTCATTACGCTTGATTACATCTCCACTTAGTTCATACTCGGCGATAAGCTCTAACCCGTCGCCTTCAACGGTTATATCCGACGCGGCGGTAATAACGAACGCTGTTAACAATACAACGACAATTTTCGCTTCGACGTATCTCATTACGTATTTACAGTATATACCTCGCCAGGTCCTCGTCGCCGGCGATGTCGGCGAGCTTCTCGACCACGTGGTCCTCGTCGATTTCGTATTCCTTCTCGCCGGTGTCGGGGGCGTCGAAGGATATCTCGTCCAGCAGCGATTCCATCACCGTGTGGAGGCGCCGGGCGCCTATGTTCTGGAGCCGGGAGTTCAGGTCCTCGGATATGCGGGCGATGGCTTTTATGGCGCCGTCGGTGAAGTTCAACTTGACGCCCTCGGTCGCGAGCAGCTCCTCGTACTGTTTTACCAGCGCGTTCTCCGGTTCGGTCAATATCAGGTAGAAGTCGTCGGCGTTAAGGCTTTTTAACTCCACCCTGATGGGGAACCGGCCTTGCAGCTCCGGTATCAGGTCCGACGGCTTCGAGACGTGGAACGCGCCGGCGGCGATGAACAGGATGTGGTCAGTCCGCACCAGCCCGTACTTCGTATTGACGCTGGAACCTTCAATTATCGGCAGGAGGTCCCGCTGGACGCCTTCGCGGCTCACGTCCGGCCCGACCTCGGACCGGGGCCCGGCGATTTTATCCAGCTCGTCTATGAAGACGATGCCGGACTGCTCGAGCCGGTCCATCGCGATGCTGACGGCCTTGTCCATATCGATTAGCTTCGCCGACTCCTCCTCGAAGAGTATTTCCCGGGCCTCGCCCACCGAGACTTTCCGTTTCTTGGTCTGTTTGGGGAAGATGTTCTGGAACATATCGCCGAAGTTCATATCCATCTCGTCTATACCGGCGCTGGAGAAAACCTCAATCGTAGGCATCATCGCTACTTCGACTTCGACCTCGACGACCCGGTCCTCCAACTCGCGTTTTGCTAGCTTCTCGGACAGTATCTTGCGCGCGCGTTCGTACTTTTCGTCGGGCGGGCCCCTGGCCGGCTCAACGTCTTTTTCCGGCTCGCGCTTCGCCGCGGCCCTGGGTCCGCTAATCGGTCCCAGCGGTATCGCCTGCTGCTTCGCCGAACCGGGAGCCGCTTTCGCCCCCGGCGGCGGAAGGAGTATGTCGAGCAGCCGTTCCTCGACCGCTTCGGCGGCCCGTTCCCGGACCTCGTCGGTCATCTCCTGCCGGACCTGGTTCAAGCCGATTTCAGCCAGGTCCCGGATTATCGATTCTACGTCCCGGCCAACGTAACCGACTTCGGTGAATTTGGAAGCTTCGACCTTGACGAAGGGCGCACGGGCAAGTCGCGCGAGGCGCCGGGCTATCTCTGTCTTGCCGACGCCGGTGGGGCCGATCATTATGATGTTCTTGGGCGCGATTTCCTCGGCTAACTCCTCGGGGACCTGGCGCCGGCGCCACCGGTTTCGTAGCGCGATCGCGACACAGCGCTTGGCCGCGTCCTGGCCGATAATGAACTTGTCCAGCTCCGCTACGATTTCGCGGGGCGTCAGTTCGTACGTCGTCGTATCGTTTCGTTTCATAGGCTTATAACACCAGTTTTAGCCCCGCCGATATGGTGCGGCCTCGGGTGGGTACTTGGTCTATCACGTCGTAAGTTGCGTCGCCCAGGTTCTCGCCTTTGACGTAAACGGTTATACCGCGGTATATACGGATTCCGAACGCCGCGTCGGCGATTACCGCCGGCCGGAGGATTATCGTTCCCGTCGCGTCGCCGTACCGCTCGCCGACGCGCGCCACCTCGGCGGTTAAATGGTGGCCCGCCGGTTCGCCGACGAGCAGGCCGGCGGTTAGCGTATCCCGCGGGCGGTAGGGGACGTGTCCGCCGGCGACGTCTACGGTTTTAACGCTTTCATACCCGTATTCGCCGTGCAGGGATATAATACGGTGGAGGTCCGCTTGTGCTCGGAACGACAATCCCCGAACGTAATATTTACCTACGTCATAATAGCCGGCTTTAAGGTAACCGGCGACGTTTTCTTTCGCGTAGTCGTACCTGAACCTCTTCTCGTAGAAAGTTGCGTCGGCGTGCAATGCGTCGCTTATGTTATTCACTACCCCTATCTCGAATACGCTGTATGCGTCCGTAAACGGGACATAGTCGTCTGCCAGCGTATAATCGGTTTCGTAGTACAGTTCGCGGAACGTCGGCAAGCGTACGTACGGCCGGTAATTCGCGAAAACGCCGATATGTCTGGTCAGGCCGACGTGGATACTGCCGCCGGGATATAACCTTGTAAGCGTCCCGTCGCGCCGCAGAACGAAACCGCCGAGACCTGCGCCTAAGCGTATCTTTTCGCTTATGCGGAAGTCGCTGCCCAGGAGTATTCCGGTGTAGAGAGCTCCCGTAGAGCCGCCGCCGAATACGTTCACGTTCTCCTGTTGAAGGGTTATCGAACCCCTTAATGAGTTGTCGCCTAACCACAGGAACGTGAAGTCGGTGTTCGCTTCGATTAGGTTGTCGGTAACCGCCGGGCCTTGCCGCGTTTGGCGGGAATACGTGTCCGATACCTTCGTCGACAGCTTGGAAGTGCCCCAGAAGTGACTCCTGTACGCGGCGGTTATCCGCCCGCTGTCGAACCCGGTAGTGATGGTTCCAGCGGTCTCGTCCCCGGCTTTTTCGTCCTTCCCGGTATAATCGGCGCTGATGCCCAGCATCGTCCCCGCGGGGTCAGAGAGCATCATGGAGCCGCCGCCGTCGCGGCGTACGGTGTCGTATATATCGCCTTTAGCCGTTGAGTGGTTTTCTACGTACCCGCCTACAAAGGCGACCGGCCCGGCCTGGAAACCCTCGAATGCGTATGCTTCCAGCCTGTCGGCGCCGCCGCCGAAAGAAATTTCCGTGTAGTTGCGGTTTCCGCTTTCGTCGCCGGCGTCCGCCGGCAGACGTAAAAGGACGCTTTCGCCGCCTTCGAAAATCCTTTCGATTTCCTCGTCCAGTGCGCCCTCGGTCGCGTCCATAAAGTCGCCGAAAGTGGGTATGGCCGCGGCCGCGCAGTAGACGAAGACGTCAGTTTCGTCGGCCGGAAGTCCCGTCGGCGTGAACGCCGCCGCCGTTATCGCCGTATATAAAAGAGTCGCTGTGAAAGTTTTCCGCATTAGGCTTTTAACTTTAGCTCTTTACATTATAGATATTTCCGCTTCGGCTATCCTTACACACTCGGGGAAGTCCCGGTAGTTGGTGATAACCTTGTTAAAGTAACCCGCGGCGGTTTCCCTGTTGCCCAGGTCGAGTTCACAAACCCCGAGCCAGTAGTACGATTGAACCGCCAGAGACCTTCGGCTGTGTTCGATAACCCGTTTATGGTATTTTATCGCGTTTTCGTAGTCGCCCAGCCGCTGGTAGTTAAAGGCCGCATAAAGCTCGGCTATATCGGTTTCCTCCGCGGCCGGGTAACTGTGAATAAGCTTTAACAGGATGACGTTAGATTCGGCGTACATCTTCGAGCCACGCATCTCAGAGCCGGCCGCCAATAGCGTTTCGGGAACCCGTTCGTCGTCCGGGAATGTTTCGGCGAACTCGCCG
>CBDUXC010000082.1:0-7426 GCA_965371065.1 uncultured bacterium | reverse complement strand
GGTAACGCTCTTCGGCACGCCGGAGTTCGGTAATATCGATGAACGAAGCCACGCTCTGTTTCGTACCGGGAACCACCGCGATAGAGATAAACGCCCTGCGTATAGAACCGTCGCGGCGTTTGAAGTCGAATTCGTACTCGGAAGGTGCCTCGCCGCCCGAACGCCGCCGTTCGTCGTGATAACCCCTCATACGGTCCAGTTCGTAGGGAGCTACGAACTCGGCCCCGCTCTTCTTGTTCACGATCTCTTCGCGCGGGTAACCCGAAAGTATCTCAAATCCAGCGTTGGCAAAAGATATCGTCATATCTTCTTCCAACAAAACGATTGCCGTAACCGTACTCTCGAACGTTGTACGGTACCTTTCCTCCGACGTACGCAGCTCGCCGAGTAATTCGGCCCGCTCAACGGCGACGGCGGCCTGGGCCGAGAACGCGTACAGCGCGTCCAGGTCGTCGGGGTAGAACTTCTCGCCGATTCTAGTAAGGATTATTACGCCGGCGACCCGGTCTTTCACTTTTAGCGGAACCGCAATAGCCGAATCGTCTTCCTCTTCTTCGCCCTCGGTCCCCGGGACCGTTACGCCGAGGTCTTTATCGTCGTAATTGACGATTATACCCTCTCCGGTCTCCGCTACGTAACCTACGATACCCACACTTATCGGTATCTCGAAAGACAATATCTCGTCCCGGAACGTCTTCGAATCGGAGAATCTGGGCTTCAGTACGCCGGCCTCCCGATCAATCGTGTAGATAGTACAATCGTGCGCTTCGAATAATATCGACGCCTGTTCGCCTATTGACCCGAGTACTTCGTTTACGTCGGCATATAGAGAGAGAGCTCGGGTAGTCTCGTACAACGCTTTGTACCTTTTCTCCGAGTCGGCCAGCGCCAGCTCCGCTTTTTTTCGTTCCGTAACGTCTTCTAAAATCCCGTCGAAATAAGCGACTTCGCCGTCGGGCCCTTTGACGGCACGGGCACTTAATGACCCCCAGAACGACGACCCGTCGGTCCTTTTAAACTCGACTTCGTAATCCGTATTCGCCCCGGCGGAAGAAATCGTATCTATGAAATTCGCCCGGTCCTTCGGGTTTAGATACAGGTCGGATACCCTTACGTCGTACATATCCTCCGGCGTCTCGTAACCGAACATCCCAACCAAAGCCGGGTTAGCCGATATCAAGTGTCCGCCTGGTTCTGCGGACGTACGAAATACGCCGACCGGGATGTTGGTATGTAAGGTTCGGTAACGTCCTTCGCTTTCCTGCAACGCTTCTTCGGCGCGCTTACGTTCGGTGATATCGCGGACGATACCTATAAAACCTCTAGGGTGCCCTTCAGCATCCTTAACTAACGATGCACTTAACTCAGCCGGAAAAGAAAACCCGTCTTTCCTAAGCAAATTATATTCAATATTACTTATCCTGCCCTCTTCAAGCGTCTTTCGCGCGTTTTCGATCGCGCGTTCCCGATCTTCGGGCGCTATAAAATCGAACGAGTTCTTACCTATAAATTCTTCAATATCTTCAAACCCGTGCAATAAAGCCGCCTGACGATTAAACGTAATAATTATCCCCTCGAGGTCAGTGAGAGTTATTGCATCGGGGGATGTTTCTATAAGACTACGGTACTTCTCCTCGGATCGGCGCAGGGCTTCCACGTTTCTTGTCCGTTTAACCGCCATCCCGGCCTGGCGGGCGAATACGGCCAACTTTTCCAAATCGTCGTCGGCGAATACGTCGCCCGTTTTGTTGACGGTTATTATACCCAGAACGTCGCTGCCGTCGAGCATGGGTATCGCCATGACCGATTCGTCCTCGTCCTCGGCTTCGTCGGTTCCGAGTATGTGGACGGCGTAATCGTCCTTGTCGCCGATATTGATGTAAGCCCCGACGCCGGTCCCGGCTACCCGACCGGAAAGCCCCTCGCCTATCGGCATCTCAAAAGCCATTATTGCTTCCCGGTTTTCCGCATCGTTGGAATAAATCGGCGTCAAGACTTTACGTTCGCGGTCGGTAAGATACACGCCGCAGTCGCCGGCTCCGAGGAGCGCCGTAGCCCGGTCGGCGATCACCTTGATTACCTCGTAAAGGTCCGTTTCCTCAGCTAGTGCAAGAGTGGTGTCGTATAAGCTGCGGTAAATCTTCTCAGAACTGGCGAGCGCCTCCTCGGACCGCTTGCGCTCGGCGATTTCGGCTTCAAGTTCGGTGGTGCGCTCATGCACCAACTCCTCAAGGTGGTCGCGGTGCTTACGCAGTTCCTCCTCTGCCTGCTTGCGCTCGGTGACGTCCGACGAGACTTCGACTGCGCCTATTATCTCGCCCGAATCGTCGCGAACCGGGTCGCACGTTATGTTCCAGATACTGCCGTCGGACAGCTTGCGCTCGCACTTTACGCGTTTGCCCGTCTCGAAAACGGTCAAAGCGTGACAATCGTCGCATACGCGGTCGCGGCCGAACCACATCTCGTAACATTTACGCCCCGTTAAATCGTCCGGTGCGGACTCCAACCAATCGGCTACGTTTTTGTTCGCCCATATTACCCTCATTTCCTTATCCGTATAAACGACGTATTCGGACATATTTTCTAAAATCGCAGATTTCTCCCTCTCGCTTTTACTCAGCTCCTCCTCTGCCTGCTCGCGCTCGGTTATTTCGGCCTCAAGGCCTACGTTGACTTTTTTCAGTTGGGCGGTCCGTTCTTCTACCAGTTCCTCAAGATGGTCGCGGTGCCTACGCAGCTCCTCCTCGGCCCGTTTGCGCTCGGTGTTATTCAATATGTAAGCTTGTATCGCCGGTTCACCGTCGTACGTAATAGTTTGAGCGATTTCGGCTACATCCACATACGAACCGTCCTTGCAGACCAACTTCGTCTCGCCGAGCTCCCCCATCTCCCCTTTCCTCGACAGTACGATCTCTATATTCCTCCGGGCTTGCTCGCGATAATCAGGGTGGACAAATTCCAGAACAGGCCTTCCGTCAACTTCATCCATCGTTTCATATCCCAGCGTTTGAAGCATTGCCGGATTAGCGAATAATACCTTCCCTTTTTGATGTATTGCGATACCCGCGGGAGAATGCTCGAAGATGTTTCTGTACTTCTCCGCCGATTCGATTAATGCCTCCTCGGCCCGTTTGCGCACGGTGATGTCTTCGGTATGGACCAAAACCAAATCAGGGGGCACAAACGCGTACTTAACGGCAAGATGTTTACTTTCACCAACGCTCTTAAACCTGTAAACCATTTCCCGCTCGATAGGCGTTTTTTTGGCGAAACACCGCGATAACTCCTCGATAATCTCCGGCGTATCCCGGTACATTTCCCCCGCCGTCGTCCCCACGAAATCGGCAACGTTACCCTGCGTAATCGCCTCGGCGGCATCGTTATAGCCTACCAACACGAAATCATCTCCGACCCGCTGCCACGTGTACGTGGGGACAGAGATACCTTTATACTGCGCTTTAAGTTTTTCCTCGCTTTTTCGCAGCGCTTCCTCGGTCTTGGTACGTTCGGTAACGTCCTCCAACGTTACGACGGTTCGGGTCGGTTTCTTACGGGAGAGCGGCGTTGTTTCGACGGCCAATATCGTATCGTCCGGTAGCGTTATCCCGTATTCGCCTCGTTTCAGAGCTTTCAACTCGGTTAAACCCCGTTTACCAAACGCCTTCGTGCCCTTAGGCCATAACTTGCCGAAATCGGCCCCCTCCGGGTCGTCCAAACTCAATCGCTTAAACAGTTTGGCCGCCGCTCGGTTCGCGAGCGCCACCTTCTTCGATACGACGTATAAAGTCGGTTTCGGCGACTTATCGAATAATGCCTTGTACGTTTCTATTTCCAAACCTGTTAACCACCCTGCTCAATAAAAGAAAACCTAATTTTATTTCTCCGTCCTGCGAAACCTCGGTCATTGACCGTCGTTGTTGTCGGCGACGGAATCGGTTTCGTTGGAGCCGTCGATATTTTCGTCACCGTCCGCTTTAACGGTTAAATCTCTATCCGGGTTCCACTCGGGAACGGGCGCCGCCAGCATCTCCTCGTACGCGGCGTCGACTTCGGCAGACGCAGCGGCCTCCTCGTCCGTCGTCCGGTACGTGTACGCGTTCTCGGTCCATTCCATAAGGTCAGTAACCCACCTGAAAACGCGCATCTCCCAGTGGAGATGGGGTCCAGTCGCAAGACCGGTGGACCCGATAAAACCGATTACTTGCCCCTTCTCCACTATGTCGCCGGCGCCGACGACTATATCCGACATATGATTATGACAGGTGAAAACGCCCCGGCCGTGGTCAATTATCACACACTTGCCCCGCATTATCAGGTACTCCGCCAGGACGACCTTACCCCGGTTACCGGCTCGTATCGGCGTACCCTCCTTGGCCGCGATATCGGTCCCGAGGTGCCGTTCGGTGGCGCCGGTGTTGAACGTCCGATACGTACCGAAGGGCGACGTGAACTTGCCCTCGACGGGAACAATAAACTTCCCGGCCCAGAGCTGTTCGTCGGTCCAGGTCATAATCGCGGAGCGAACCTTTGCCGCCTCCCTCCGTTTCCGTTCCTCTACTATCGGGTCGTAAAGTTCCTCCTGCTTGCCGGTGCTTATGGTTATGTGCTCGGTTATATACCCGCCGTCCTTTACGACTACGGTTCCGTCGAATTCCACCTCTTCGTCGCTCACGTCTATGCCCCGGACGGCCACCGGATATTCGCCGGGCGGACAGGACGCCCGGACCGTCATTATCGAGAGATACCCGTAGTCGGCTTCGTAGAACCCGAACTTCTGCTCCCAGAGCTCGCCCTCGAGATTATACAGCTTCTCGTTGGACGATAACCTGACCTGAAGGATTCTTCCCTGGTCCACGCGCGCCGGCTCGAACGTCAGTTCGACTACGGTAGGCGTATTGTCGGTGTAAAACTCGACGCCGGCGGAACCTTCGTTGCCCTTCTTGTCCACGGCGTTAATTTCGAGCGCGTGTTTCCCGTCGGCGAGAAGGGCCGTGTCGAGTTTCAGCTTGAAGTTAAGCAGTCGCCGTTTCTTTTCTAAATCAAGTTCGGGGGTATAGTCCACGCCGTCAAGGAGTATCTCGACGGCCGATATGCGGTCGTCGTCCGATACCGACGCCGTAACGGTTATCGGACCTTCGTACTTGGCGCCTTCCTGTGGTATCTCAATCGAGACGAGCGGCGGCGCCTCGTCGGACCCGAACCACCCGGCCGCCGACCCGACAAAGAAGAACGCGGCGCCCGCCGCCAAAAGGCCGATAACGACGCCGCCTAACCACGTAAAATTTAAGCCCCGCCGCGGCAGCTCAATACGGTCGCGCGTGTACCCCGCCTCAGGTTTATTCGACTTGCCATCGTTGTTATTTACGTTTCCCATAATCAGTCCCAACAGAATTATAACGCCGTCTTACCGCTGCCGTATTATACACCAGATCGGTCAATTTTACAATCATTTATCAGACGCAGGGCGAATAACAACCGAACATAAAAAACCGCCCCGTAAGGGCGGTCGTCGGGTCGTTAAAACCGCGGTTATTCGTCGGCAACCTCGTATCTCTCGTTTATCATTTCGATCGCCCTGTCGACGTACGGCTTCATTTTACCGGCAGTCAACTCGTCCGTCTGCAACAGCGGTATCATATCGGGGTCGAAAAGCCTTCCGGCGGCTTTTATCGCCGCTCCCCTTACCGACTCATGCGGATCCTCGAGTGCCGTCGCGACCACTTCTTTGGCTTCTTCGTAGCCGGACTCGCCCAGTCCGGTTACGGCCCCCCGCCGGAAAGCAATGTAAGGATCTTCTTCCGTCCCGACCGTCGAGTCCTCGTAAGCCTGTTCGAGGTCCTTCATTACCGCGCGCGTTCCCCGCTCGTTACCGCACGTCGCGAAAGCGAACGAGAGTACAAAACCGTACCCGCCGTCTTGCATATTCTTAGTAACGTATTCGTTATACAAGAAATCGTACGCGTCGGGACCGCCGATTTGGCTTATCGCGATTACGGTGGGACTGTACAAAGCCGGATGATTTGTCCGATCCTCGGTCAACTCCATCAACATCGGGAGCGCGCGTTCGTCGCCCAGCAAACCCAATCCTCGTATCGCACTAGCGGTGGTCGGTGTATTTACGTCCCCGGTTGCGGCGGCTTCGTATAAAGTATCGAACGCGAAATCGTTCTCGAAGAACGACAAAGCTATGGCGGCGTTCGTTCTTAAGTTCTTGGTTTCAGCCGGGTTCTTCATTATATCGGCGACTAAAACGTCGGCGCCTTCGATTTGCATTTCCGCAAGGGCGCGTATCGCGGCGAACCGTATTTCGTCGGCGTAATCCACGTCCAAAAGCCCTTTCAAACGGTCGCCGGCTTCCTCATATCCGAGACGGGTAAGACCGTCGATGGCTACGACGACAACGTTTAATTTTGCGTCGTCCAGTTTGTTCAATATATACGGTATCACGCGTTCTTCGCCCGACGCGCTCATCCTCTTTATGGCAAAGACACGTAAATGGTCGCTCTCCGAAGTCGATAGTTCTATATACCTATTTACGTATTCTTCGCCCTCGTATTCGGATAGAACGAACGCGGCCGGCATAACCACGTTGGCGTACTCGTGGTCCAACAACTTAAGAAGCGGCTCGAACGCGCGGGGGTCTCGTTTACCGATAATAGCTTCGACCGCGTCCACCACGACCTGAGTCGTCTCCGAGCTGAATAACTCCAGAGCCGCCGGGACTACGTCCACGTCCTCGTCCTTCAACGCGACGACCGCCGCATGCTTCACACTCTCGTCCGGGTCCAAGAGCATATCCTCGAGAAGTCGGGCCTTCTTATCGCCGCCGTATTCGCCGATATAATAAACGGCGAAAAGCCTACGCCGCGGCGTCTCATCTTCGAGAAGCGGTTTAACTTCCTCCAAATACTCGTCCGACGGATAAGCCGTTAACGCTGTTACGACGGCGCCGTAGATATCGTCGTCGTCCGTATCCAGCATAACGACCAACTCGTCGAAAGCTTCGGGGATTACGCGCTCGGCGAGCGTTTCGCCGGCTTTTTTCGCGACTTTCGGGCGGGGTACGCTAACGGCGTATAGAAGAAACGGTAGTGCTTCCTCGTCGGGCAGCTCGGCCGTCGCCTCCACGCCTTTGACGCCCAATAGTTGGTTATCGCTTTTCAGGTACCTCCATATCTTCTCTTCGTCGGCGGCGCCCGCCGCGACCGATGCTAATAACAAACACGTTATTATCGTCCTTCCAAACATATGTTTATCCTCCTACCGAATAGGACTACTTTATACCATATTAGGTTTACGTTATTCTTTCATTGCCCGCCCGTGCCTATCGTATGAGGCGTCATCCTCCGGCGTCCGTTTACGGCGGGTAAGTTAGCAGAAAAGGGGAAGAGTGTCAACGGTTTCGGAGCGTTGGGTCCGCGCGGCA
>CBDUXC010000081.1:0-7448 GCA_965371065.1 uncultured bacterium | reverse complement strand
GCCGGTAAAATGACCGAAACTCTACCCGACGTAATAGCCAGGATTAAAAAATCAATAGTCGAGATAAAGCTGGAGGACGGCGCCGGTTCGGGCGTTATCGTGGACCCCGCCGGAATTGTCGTAACCAACCGGCATGTTATCGGGAACAGACGCACCGTAACGATACGGGACTCCGGCGGCAACGAATTCGAGGGTAAGGTCGTCCGGTCCGACGGGAACATAGACTACGCGCTTATTAAAGTGGACATCCCCGAAGCGAAGCCTGTAACGTTAAACAAGGACCCGGTCCGCGAAGGGATGACGGTCGTCGCGATCGGTCACCCGCTGGGGCTGGACTTCACGGTAACCAAGGGCATAGTCAGCTCCGCCAACAGGACGATGCACAACGTGGACTATATACAGACCGACGTAGCCATAAACCCGGGAAATAGTGGAGGGCCGCTCATCGACGAAGAGGGCGAGGTGGTCGGTATAAATTCGTGGACCCGCACCGACGCCCAAAACGTAGGGTTCGCAATACCGGTCTCCTACATCGAAGAAGCGCTGGCCGAAGTCCTCCCGAACCTGGACAGGCTCGACGAGATGTACTACTGCAACGTCTGCGGGTGGCTCTCCGAGAAGAAGGAAAAGTACTGCGAGCACTGCGGCGTACGGACCGAGAAGCCGGAGGGAAAACCGGCCGAAGCCGAGACGACCGAGGAACCGGCGACGGCGGAGAGCGGCGAAAAGGGACCGCAGGCGACCGACGGCGCCCGTGTCTGCGACGTATGCGGAACAGTCAACGTCGAGTACGCCAAGTTCTGCAAGAAGTGCGGTAAGAAATTCGATTAACCGAGAAGCGCGATTATGGCTGAAGGTAAACAGATAGACCTGGAGAAATACAAAAAGATGATCGCCGACGTCGTACGCGATATCGGGCTCAACCCGGACGAGTGCTACAACGAGCAGGGTAACTACTGGACGCTATTTAAAGGTTCGGCGGCGATTTACATCAGCCTTTATACGATAGACCGGCCCGACGAACCGCCCGAGTGGTATATTGAGTTTTCGTCGTCCGTGATGAAGATCCCGTCAACGTACCTGTTGGCGTTCTACCGGCGATTGCTCGAGGAGAACGCGGAACGTATCGCGCTCAAGTTCGCCTTGAGGGAGGACACCGTCTGGATGGAGATAACCCGGGAGCTGGAGGGACTCAGCTTCGACGAATGTCACCGCAATCTTACGCGCATCGGCGAAGCCGCCGACGAGCTCGATGATATACTCAAGGAGGAGTTCTAAGAACCGCGAAAGGAGATTTTGATGGCTAACGACTTCGATCTTACGCCTTACCGGGAAATGATTACGGAGATGCTTACGGGCGTCGGGTTGGACCCGGACGAGTGCTATATGGCCGACGGCGACTACTGGACGGCGACGAAAGGCACAGCGCCGATATATATCGGCTTCTTCCACATCCGCTACGACGACGGAACCGTGGATTGGTACATGTACGTCTCGGGTTTTCTGGCGGCGGTTCCGGCCAAAAACCGGGAAGCGTTCTATCGTATGCTGCTCGAGGAAGCGGCTTCACGGGTCGGCGTAAAGATCTACATCCGCGAGCAGGACGAAGCCTGGGTGGAGATATCCCGCGAGCTGGTCGGCCTCGACGTGGAAGAAGCTACCCGCAATATGCACCGGGTCGCGAACACCGCCGACGAGCTGGACGATATATTAAAATCCCGGTTCGGTACCCAATAAGTGCCGCGAATATTGAATTGAATACAGGTCGGTTGAACCGCCTACCGGATGGGTTAAGTACTTAGTGGGGAGCTCGGGTAAACGCCATCACATAAACGTCAAAGACGCCGAAGCCCTATGACAACAGTCGATATAGCATCTCTGCGCCCGAAGAAGAGCAGGTTCGTGGTAAATACGGTCGCGAAGTGGGTACTGCGCACGATGGCGTACCTTATCGTTGCGGTGCTAGCCGGTATCATCGGGTACGTGTTTTACCGGGGCGTCGGCGTACTGAGCCTTTCGTTCCTTATCGAGCCGCCCAGAAACGGGATGACCGAATGCGGTATCTCGACGTGCATCTACGGCACTCTTGCGTTATTGATACTTACGACGGCAATCGCGGTACCTCTGGGCGTAGGCGCCGCCGTGTATCTTAACGAATACGCGGGCCACACGAAGCGCGCGCGGGCCATACGAGCGGCAGTGAATAACCTGGCCGGCGTACCGTCTATCGTCTTCGGGTTGTTCGGTCTGGGCTTCTTCGTGATATTCCTACAGATAGGGGCGTCGCTTCTGGCGGCGTCGTTGACCCTTTCGGTTATGATACTCCCGATAATAATTGTATCGACCCGGGAAGCGCTGAAGGGCATACCGAACTACTTCCGCGAAGCTTCGTACGCCCTGGGCGCGACGCGGTGGCAGACGACATAGCTATGGATATTTGCGAAGAGGTTATGGATTTAGATAATATACCGCGGCCGGATAGGATGTTCCATATACCGGCTCTCGCCGAAGCGGTGAAGGAGATGCTCCACGACTCGGTCCGGGCCTTCATCGCGCGGGACCCGGAATGGGCCAGAGCCATCTGCGAACGGGACGACGTCATAGACGACCTGGAAAAAAAGTCCGAAGAAGATATAATCGAGTTCGTCCGGGAGAAACCGGACACGTTCGAGACGATGATACGCTACCCATCGGTCGTATATTCTCTCGAGCGGATCGGAGACCACTGTACCAATATCGGCGAAATGGTGGTATACTTGACCCAGGCGAAGATAATCAAACACCACTACGACGAGGAAGCCGGCGGCGAAGAAGAAGGCGAATGAGATGACCGAAAAGCCTATAAACGTCGTACTTGACGCCGACGAAGCGGCGCAAGCGATAAAGCGGATCGCCGCGGAGATATTGGAGCGCAACAAAGGCCCCGAAGGACTCGCGGTCATCGGGATTGAAACCGGCGGCGTACCGCTCGCCCGGGGGATTACCGCCGAACTTGACCGCGGCTCAGGAGGAATCCCTTTCGGCACCCTCGATATCACCCTTTATCGAGACGATTTTTCTCAAATAAGCGAGCTCCCGGTCATCGGCGAAACCGATATAAACTTCCCGGTCGAGGAACATAATATCATACTTGTCGACGACGTTCTCTTCACCGGCCGGACCGTCCGGGCGGCGATCAACAACATAACCGACCTCGGGCGCCCCCGGCGTATCCAACTTGCGGTGCTCGCGGACCGCGGCGGCCGCGAGCTGCCGATTCAACCCGACTTTCTCGGCACAACGGTAGAAGTCGGCGACGACGAATTCGTCGACGTAGTTTTCGAGGGCGATAAGGTCCGTGTGATGGTGTTTAAAAAGGAATAAAACGGTTTAGACCTCCGGGCCCCCCGGAAAAGGGAGAACAAACCGTGGCATTACGCTCTAAAGATTTACTCTGAATCCAGGAACTCTCTACGAACGAAATACATTTAATCCTGGATACCGCGGCTAATTTACGTAATATCGCCGAGCGTCCTATAAAGAAGGTACCGACCCTCCGGGGACGTACCGTCGCTAACCTTTTCTACGAACCTTCCACCCGGACCCGGATAAGCTTCGAACTTGCCGCAAAGCGCTTGAGCGCCGACTTCATAAACATAACGGCGGCGACGTCTTCCGCGGCAACCGGCGAAACGCTGACCGACACGGCCAAAGCGGTCCAGGCGATGCAAGTCGAGTTTTTGGTCGTACGCCACTCGATGGCCGGCGCGCCCCACCAGCTGGCGCGCGAAGTCGAAATCTCCGTGGTAAACGCCGGCGACGGCCCCCACGAACACCCTACCCAGGCGCTGGTCGACCTTTTCACCATCCTGGACGTGAAGGGTTATATCGAAGGGCTCAAGGTCGCGATAATAGGCGACCATATAACAAGCCCGGCCGGGCGCTCCAGCGCGCTGGCGCTCATTAAGATGGGCGCTGAAGTAACCCTTGTCGGACCGTCACCCTTAATTCCCCCCGGCGCCGATTCAATTGGTGTACACGTCGAACACTCGATGGAAGAAGGAGTCGCCGGCGCCGACGTAATCCTCTTGTCACGCGTCGAGATAAACCCCGATAACGAGCTGAGAATCCCGTCGCTTCGCGAGTACGCCCGGTTCTTCTGTCTGACGGAAACGCGGCTGGCGCTGGCGGAACCGGACTGTCTTGTACTCCACTGGGGTTCGATGAACCGCGGCGTCGAGATTGCGCCGGACGTCGCCAGGGTGGCCGAGGACTACATCGCCCAACAGATTACCGACGGGATCGCGGTCCGCATGGCGGTGCTTTACCTGCTTTCAGGAGGCGACCGGTCGTGAGACTGCTGATAAAAGGCGGACGGCTCGTCGACCCGGCGTCGGGCTTCGACGGCGCAACCGACGTTCTTATTGAAGACGGAATCATAGCGGCTATAAAATCGGGAATCGACTCCGCCGGTACGGAAGTTATCAACGCCGACGGGAAGTGGGTCATACCGGGCGTCGTCGACATCCACGTCCACATCTCCGAGCCGACGCGCTACGACCGCGAGACGATCCGCAGCTTCGGCGAAGCCGCCGCCGCAGGCGGCGTTACGACGGCCCTCTGCCGTCCGAGCGAAGACATATACCTGGACGACGTCGCCGACATCGAGTTCCTTCTAAGTCGAAACAAGAAGGTGGGTAAGATAACGCTCAAGCCGGTCGCGGCGCTGACCCGGAAATTCCGCGGCGAGACCATAACCGAGTTCGGCGACCTTGCCGACGCCGGCGCAGTAGCCGTGGGCGACGACCGCCATACCGTGCGAAGCTCCCGACTAATGAGATACGCGATGGAGTACGCCCGGGACCACGAGCTACCGATGATCACGTTCCCGCAGGACCCGGACCTGGCCGCCGACGGGTCGATGAACGAAGGCGCTCTCTCCACCCTGCTCGGGCTGCGTGGTATCCCTTACTCGGCCGAAGACGTAATAGTCGTCCGGGACATAATACTGGCTCGCATGACGGGCGCGCGCGTTCATATATCGCCCGTAACTACCACCGGTTCGGTGGACCTAGTACGCCGGGCGAAGGCCGACGGGATACCAATAACCTGCGATACGGCGCCCCATTACTTTCTACTCACGGAAAAAGCGGTCGAAGGATATAATACCAACGCCAAGGTAAACCCGCCGCTCCGCCGCGAACGGGATATGGCTGCGGTCCGCCAAGGGCTGGCCGACGGAACCATCGACGCCGTCGCGTCGGCGCACAGACCGCTTTCGACCGTGGATAAAGACGTCGAGTTTGCGGCCGCCGGGTTCGGTATATCGGGCGTCGAAACATTGCTTCCGCTAACGCTCGGGTCGCTCTGCTCCAACGGTAAAATGGAACCGTTAGACGTGGTAGCGTTGTTGACCGCGAAACCGGCCGGGATAATGGGAATAGAAACCGGAGCCGTAAAAGTGGGGGCGCCGGGCGACGTTACCGTCGTGGACGTAGAAAACGAACGGTCGATAAACCCTGCCGGGTTCCGTTCAAAGGGGAAAAACACCGCGTTTGAGGGGACGGTTGCGAAAGGTTTCGCCTGGGCGACGGTCGCCCGTGGACGAATCGTAATGATCGACGGCGAGCCGGTGGGATAAAACTACGTCGAATCTATAAGTAAGAAAGAAGCCCCGCGATGCGGGGCTTTTACTTCATACCCTGTTCAAACGAAGCTACCTGTATATCGTTTTTATCCGACCGAAGCTGGACGATTCCACCGATAGGGTCCCGCCTCTCAACGTAATCACGTCGACTATGACGGAATCGCCGTTCCTGCCGTAATAACGGAAGGCGACGTAAACGTTTGGTGAACCCGCGTAGCCGCTCAGGTCAACGTTCTGGAACGTCCAGTTATGGCTTCCGGACCCGTCGCTATGATACGGTATTTCCCAGACGTCGTCGTAGTTCGAACCGTCGGTCGATACCATTAAGTGAAGGTTGGCTCTATCGGCGAAATACGTACTTCCGTACCAATAAAAGGATACCGTAGCGCCCGAATAATCCGACAGGTCCACGGCCGGCGCGATTAACCATTCGTCCTGCGTCTCGGAGGCTTGCCAGGGGCATATCGCCGAATATATACCGTCAGCGTAGTACCCTACGCGGTGTTCGATCTGCCACGTGTACGCGGATACCGTTACGACCGAGTCCCACCCGTCCGGTGGGACGGCGCCGCCCTCGAAATTTTCGAATAACAGTATATCTCCCGTCGCTGACGCAGCGGAGCCGTATAATAAGAAGACAACTATAACGGTGGTCAAAACCGCTTTAATCGATATCTTCATAATGCCCCTTTCGTTGAAGGGTCGTTTCTGCTTATTTTATAGCACATACGATAAACGCGGTCAAACAATACGTGCTATAAGGCCAACTTATCGACTTCGGTTTCTACAATCTCCCGGATTTCTTTTAACCTATTTTCCGTCTTGGCTTCAAACCGTAGAACCAAAACCGGTTGGGTGTTGGACGCACGGACCAACCCCCATCCGTCGTCGAAAAGGACCCGGGCGCCGTCGACCGTTATAACCTCGTACCCGTAGTCGTCCTTAAACCGTTTCTTAATTTTCTCTACCACATCGAACTTAACGTCGTCTGGGCAAGGGACCCGGATTTCGGGCGTCGCGTAGTACTGCGGCATCTCGTCCAACATCTCGCTCAGGGGCCGGTCGGCGGTCGAGAGCAGCTCCGCGAGACGAAGCGCCGAATAGATAGCGTCGTCGAAGCCGAAGAACCGGTCTGCGAAGTATATATGGCCGCTCATCTCGCCGGCTAGCAAAGCGCCTTCCTCGGCGAGCTTCGCCTCGATGAGCGAATGACCGGTCTTCCACATAATGGGGACGCCGCCCAGCCGTTCTATCTCCTCGATAAGCGCCTGGGAACATTTAACTTCGAAGATGACCTTGCCGCCCGGGTTCTCGGCAAGGACGCGCCGGGCGTAGAGCGCCAGCAGCCGGTCGCCCCAGATAATACGGCCCTTCTCGTCGACGGCGCCGATCCGGTCAGAGTCGCCGTCAAAAGCGACTCCGGTTTCGGCGCCGGCTTCCACTACGCGAGCCTGAAGGTCCGCCAGGTTCTCCGGCAGCGTCGGGTCCGGGAAGTGGTTGGGGAAAGTACCGTCCACTTCGCAGAAGAGACCTTCCGCTTCGCAGCCCGCGTCCGCGAGTATCTCGGGCATAACCATCGCGGCGGTTCCGTTGCCGGCGTCGGCGACGACGCGGACCGGCCGTTCGACGTTCACCCGTGCGAGAAGCGCCTTCCGATAGTCGGAAAGGACTTCCCGCTCCGCAACCGAACCGGCGCCGGTCGGGAAATCGCCAGCTACGATGATGTCGTAAATCCTCCGTATCTCGTCGCCGTAGATGGTCCCGTGGCCGCAGACGATTTTGAAGCCGTTGAACTCCGGCGGGTTATGGCTGCCGGTTATCA
>CBDUXC010000080.1:0-7472 GCA_965371065.1 uncultured bacterium | reverse complement strand
ATCGATAGATGTAATCTCCCACGTTGGACCTTCCTTTTTCGCATACCTGACGTCGTTGTTATGCGAGACATAATACGATATATGCGGAACATCGTTCGAATCCAACGTTATCGAATTGCCCGTGCCGACGGAACCATCCTCGTCCACGTTTTCTACGTGCCAACCCGAAAAATCTCTCCAGGCGTATTTAAGGCTTGAGTTTTCGGAATCGTGGTATGATATATGGGGACGCCCGGACGAATCGATTACGATAGACGTTCTCTCAGACGTTCCCTCGGTGCTCGTTTCGTCGACCGTCTCAGTAATCCAGGCCGAACCTTCCCGGTGAGTATACATTAACGAGGGGTTGTAGCTTCCCCATGTGCTCTCCAAGTAGGATAAATGGGGTTCTCCGGAATTATCGACGTCTATTGAAACGCACGTTGGGTATGACTCTTCCGCCGTTAACATTTCGATAGTCCATTCGGAACCGTCGAAATGGGCGTATAGCAAATTTAATCCCCATACGTGGTTTACCCAAATAAAACCTATATGCGGTTTCCCTTCGCTGTCCAACGCAAGATCCGAACAAATGGGTAGGCAATTTGTTTCAACAGTTTCCAATCGCCAACTCGAACCGGTCAAACGCGCGTAAATAAGTCCGTAATTATTCGTCGCTACTATGTGTGGTTCGCCGGCGGCGGTTAGCGCCAGCGAAACGTTATACTGCGCGCCGGGACGGACAACGTTTTCCACGCGCCAATTACCGTTGGTAGCAAAACCGCTTGAGGGCCCTACGCTCACTGGCGGTTCCGGCGGCGCGAAAGGTCCATTCCCATCACATGATAGAAATATCAAAACGGCCGGGATGGCGTAGAAGGTATATGCCAAAACGGTACGTTTAATTATCCGTATACTTTCGGCTCGCACTATATTTCCGCGTTTAATCGAAATTGCTATAAACACAATAGCATAATAGTGTTTTTTAAGCAATACGGAACTGAAGCGTATCGGGCGAACGGGGGCCGATGCGCCCAGAGTTATTAATAGTAAAAAACCGGCCGTGCGGCCGGTTTTTCGCTTCGTGAATTATACCGTCGTTTACGCGTCCCCCCGCCTTTTCTTTATCGCGGTGATGAGTTTGGGTACGACCTCGAACAAGTCGCCGACGATGCCGTATGTGGCTATCTTGAATATCGGCGCCTCCGGGTCCTTGTTTATCGCGACGATTACTTCCGAAGTGCCCATCCCGGCCAGGTGCTGGATCGCGCCCGATATACCGCAGGCGATGTAGAGCTGCGGCCGGACCGTGCGGCCCGTCTGCCCCACCTGATGGGCGTAGTCGATCCATTCGGCGTCGATCGCGGCCCGGCTCGCGCCCACGGCGCCGCCCAGCGAGTCGGCCAGCTCGTGTATCAGTTCGAAGCCTTCGGGGCCGCCGACGCCACGACCGCCGGAACAGATGATGTCGGCTTCGGCCAGGTTGATAGTCTCCTCCGACGCGATGAAATCGAGCAGCTTCGCGATTAAATCGGCTTCGCCTATGTCCGGCTTCACCCGGACGACCTCGCCCGTTCTCGAGTCGTCCCGGTCCAACGGGACCATCACCTTCGGCCGGACCGTCGCCATCTGGGGCCGGAAGTGCTCGGTGTATATTTTGGCCATAATGTTACCGCCGAAGGCCGGACGTATCTGGTGGAGCATCTTCGTCTCGTCGTCGATGACCAGCTCGGTGCAGTCGGCGGTCAAGCCCGTGTAGTAGACCGTCGCGACGGAGCCGGCCAGGTCCCGGCCCATCGACGTCGCGCCCATCAGCACGACTTCGGGCTTGTACTTTTCGATTATCTCGACGAAGGCTTTCGTGTACGGGCGGGTCGTGTACCCGGCTAAAATAGGGTGCTCGACCGCGTAAACCTTGTCGGCGCCGAAGGCGATGCACTCGGCCGCGATTTCATCGGAAACGTCGGCTCCCATAGCCACGGACGCAAGCTCGACGTCCAGAGTATCGGCCAGGTCCCGGCCTTTGCCGAGGAGCTCTTTACCGACCGCAACCAGCTCGCCGTTGTGGGCGCGCTCCATATATACCCAGACGCCATGGAATTTGTCTATATCTTTACTCGGCATTTTCGCTCGCTTTATGTCTAAATTTATTTAGTTGACTTTACTTATACGACGCCGTCTTCGGCCAGCTTTTCGACGAGGACAGAGACCGCCGCGTCGGGGTCACCGGGGATCATCTCGCCGCCGCCGCGGGGTTCGGGCGTGAATATCTTCGCGACGCGCGTGGGCGAGCCGCCGAGACCGATTTTTTCGGGTTCGCAGCCGACGTCTTCGTAGCCCCAGGTTGTGATTTCGGCTTTCTTGGCCTTGCGTTTGCCTATGAGCGACGGGAACCGGGGGACGTTTATCCCCTTGACCACGGTGATAAGGCACGGCAGCGTAGTCTCGACCACTTCTACGCCGGCCTCGACCAGGCGCCGGACCTTGACCGTCCGCTTCGCGAGGTCTATCTCGTCTATCTTGACGACGTATGTAACTACCGGGATGTTCATTTGGGCCGCGATACCCGGGCCGACCTGGCCGGTGTCGCCGTCGGTGGCCTGTTTCCCGGCGATAATAATGTCGAAGTCGCCTATCTTTTCGATGCCCTTCGCGACGGTGTAGGACGTGGCCCAGGTGTCGGCGCCGGCGAACTTCCGGTCCGTCAACAATACCCCGTCGTGACAGCCCATCGAGATAGCTTCCCGTACCACGTCCTCGGCCATAGGCGGGCCCATAGAGAGGACCACCAATTCGCCGTCAAACTCCTCGACGAGCCGCAGGCCCTCCTCGATGGCGTGCAGGTCGAAGGGGTTGATGACGGCCGGGACGCCCTTGCGGATGAGGGTCCCCCGTTCCGGGTCCATCTTTATCTCCTGGGTGTCCGGTACTTGCTTGATGCAGGCTATTACGCGCACGTGCGTCGCCTCCCGTTAAGGATTTCACAAACTTTTCGCGGATTATACGAAACCGATTTCGGGATTTCAAGGGAAAAGGGGAGATATCGAGGTTTTCCAACGGCCGAAAATAATATTTTAACGGATACGGGCGGTTTCAGACGCCGGTGCTTGACCAGCGAAGCCTGGGACCGCGACTTTAGTCGGGGTGGTATGAACGCGAGGACTAGTCTCCGGCTGAAGCCGGGGTTCGATGCTCGGCACGTTAAGCACCGCCCAACCACCCCTCCACGTCTTCCTCGCTCGGGACCTTCCCCTGGCTCACGATTATCCCGTCGACGGCGACGCCGGGTGTCCGGAGGATGCCCCGGTCCGAAATCTTTCCCAGGTCCGTTACCTTCTCGAGGAAGATTTCGACGCCCAGCTTCTCGGCGGTCTTTTCGATTACGTCGGCGGCCGCCCGGCAGCGCGGGCACCCCGCGCCGTAAACCTGTACGAGATGCATATCGCTTCTCCTTAAGCACCGCCCGATAAATCGGGTCCGTTATATATTTAAGTATTACGGATATTTGTTGTCTTAAATAACTTGGTCCCGAGCCATAACGATACGTATACGAGTATCAATAGAACGGGGACCTCAACCAAAGGGCCTACTACCGTCGCGAGAGCTTCGTCGCTCGTTATCGTAAAGGTGGCTATGGCAACGGCTATCGCTAATTCGAAGTTATTACTCGCCGCCGTAAAAGATATCGAAACCGTAGTCGGATAATCGAAGTTCAAGAGTTTTGAGCCGACGAAACTGATGACGAACATAATTATGAAATATAGTGTGAGAGGTACGGCGATTCTGATGATCGAAAACGGCTCGTTAATGATCTTATCGCCTTGTGTACTGAACATAACGAGAACGGTAAAAAGCAATCCGAGCAAAGCGGTCGGTACCAATTTCGGCATTAATTTTTTATCATACCACTCGGCGCCTTTCAACGGACGTAACGTAATTCGCGTAATAAAACCGCCCGCTAACGGTACACCCAAGAAAACTAACACGCTTTTCGCGACTTGCCACATCGATACGTTAGTAGCGCCGATGAAAATATAAGCCAAGAAAGAATAGGCTAAAATCTGAAATATACTATTTAACGCGACCAATATCGCCGCTTTATCGTTATCGCCCTTCGCCAGGGCGTTCCAAATTAGAACCATCGCGATACACCGGGCCAGCCCGACTAATATTATTCCGTTACGGAACCCGGGTAAGTCCGGTAAAAATAACCAGGCTAATCCGTACATAAGGAGCGGACCGACGACCCAATTCAAAGACAGCGATACGCCGAACAGGCGCCAGTCCTTTAACGAAGCGCCGATTTTCTCGTATTGTACTTTCGCCAGTACCGGGTACATCATCCATAGTAAGCCGATCGCTATGGGTAAAGAGACGTTATCGATCTGTACGGCCAAAAAAACGGTTTTCGAGGCGGGGACGTACTTACCGAGTAACAGACCGACCGCCATCGCCCCGAATATTAAGAACGGCAAAAGCTTATCTAATAATGAAAGTTTCGCGCCGACTACAGTGCTCTTCCCGTTTAACATAAGTACTCCTCGTCGTTGCGTTATAGGTTGGTTAAGGTTCGGATAATACGCCTCGAGTTTCCCTCGGATAACCTTTTAGGTACCTCAATATATATCCGTCTATTAATTAGTTTAAGAAGTTGCCGAAAATTAACCCGGCGGCCGTTGAAAAAACGATAACTAAAAGCACGTATGCGACAGTTCTCGCGTTCCCCATCACGGAGCGTACCGCCAGTATGCTCGGGAGGCTGAGGGCCGGCCCGGCCAAGAGCAGCGTCAGTATGGGCCCGTCGGCCATCCCCATATCGGCGAACGCCCGCACTATCGGAACCTCGGTCAGCGTCGCGAAGTACATGAACGTCCCGAAGACCGACGCCGCCAGGTTGGCCCACAGGCCGTCGTTTCCCACCAGCCCGGCGACCCATTCATCGGGGATTACGTATTTAATAACGCCGGCGAAGAAGACGCCGCCGAGAAGCCAGGGGAGTATCAGCCATACGAACGACCACGTCGCCCGGAACCACTCACGGACCTCGGCCCAACTGTACAGGAAGACCAGCGTCGCCAGCGTGAACGCCAGGGCGACTCCCGCCGGTACCCAGAGCCCGGGCGCGCCGAAGACCAGGACGCCCACCAGCCCTACGAAGAGCATCACGTTCTTGATTATCGTGCGGCGTGATATTTCGACGGAACCCAGGTCGAACGCGCCCGTGTCCGCGGCTTCGGCCAGACGGCGCCGCTCCGCCCGGGCGAATATTACGGCCATCGCCAACCCGATAACGACCGAGAAGGCGACGGCGCCTACGGCCCGGGCCGCGCCCAACTTCAATCCGAGGAGCCGGGCCGAGTAAACCCCCGCCAGAATATTAACCGCCGGGCCGGCGTATAGGAAAGCCGTCGCCGGGCCGATTCCCGCGCCGTGTTTGTATATACCGCCGAAGAGTGGGAGTACGGTGCAGGAGCAGACCGCCAGGACGCTCCCGGAGACCGACGCGACGCCGTAGGCCGTCGGTTTCGGCGCGCGAGGGCCGAGGAAGCGCAGGACCGCTTCTTTCGACAGAAACGTGGATATGGCGCCGGCGATGAAAAAGGCCGGTACAAGACACGCCAGCACGTGGGCCGAAAGGTACTCGGTCAGGGCGCCGACGCCGGCCAGAAATAATTCTATTATAAATTCGAAGACCACGTTTTAACCCGGCGTATTATATAACGACGCAACGGCCGTAACGAAAGGGTCCGTTCTTTAATATTTTATGCGTTTAACAGACTTCATTGCGGTCGACAGTTCGGATACGTTTTTTATCTTCCGTATAAGGCGACGTATCTTCCAGGGTTTTCGCAGCCGATGAAATGACGGCCGACGCCAGGTAGTTACTTTCGTTCAATTTATAATCGGTCCAGCGGCCGGACCTGACGGCGACGACGATATCCGCGTCCCTCAATATTCTAAGGCAGCGGCTTATAGATGGTTGGGGGAGGTCGAGAGCGGACGCAAGCTCGCATACGCAGCAAGCCTTTTCGGTAAGGGCTAATACAATCCGTAAACGGGTAGCGTCCGATAAGGCTTTAAGGGTTTGTATCGTTTTATCCATAGTAAAAACCGGGACGATGCCCAGGGTCGGAATCGCGCAAAATAAGTTATGAAATTATATTACCATATTCGGATATGCGTATATCATAAAATAAGCCTCTATTCAAGTAAAAAAAGACGGCGGCCGAGGCTCCATGGCTTCGGCCGAAAATCGTATGTCCTTTAGTTCTATATTAAGAAGCTCCCGCGTTTCCGCGGGAGCCGTAAACTGCCACGTACTATAGCCGTCGGAATTATCTGTACAGCGCTTTCAGTCGCCCGTGGGACGCGGGCTCGACTTCGACGTAATCGTCGTCGACGGATTTCCACAGGTCCCAGCCGCCCTGGCCGCCGCCGCGCCCCGAACCGAAATAGATGACGCCGCCGACGTCGCCGTGGTTGCAGTAGAAGCCGGGGCCCCATTCGTGGGCCGAGGTGTTGATACCGGCGCCGAAATTGACGGGCTCGTTCCAATCGTCGCCGGTCCGGACCGCGTACCATAAATCCGCCAGCCCGTATCCGCCGGCGCAGGTGGAACTTATAACCAGCGTATCGCCGTCGTCGGAGATCCAGCGCGGGCAGTCGGTTTGGGGCGTATTGACGATACTTCCGATGTTGTAGGGGTCGCCCCACGTGTCGCCTGATTTTTCGGAAGCCCAGATGTCCATACCGCCCGTACCGCCGGCGCGGTCCGAACAGATATATAACGTATTACCGTCGGCAGTTAGGACGGGGCAGCATTCGAGGGAGCCGGTGTTGATCTGCGGACCCAGGTTTGTTTTCGGGCCGGGGATTCCGCCGGTTAACGGACATTGCCAGATATCCATCTGGCCATAGCCGCCGGACGCGAACGAAGCGAAGTAAAACGCCGTATCGTCTTCCGCCAGGAACGGCGCCGACTCCCCGAAAGCGGTATTAACGTTCGGCCCCACGTTCTCGGGGGTTTGCCATTCGCCGCCTTCGTTGAGTGATATCCACATATCGCCGCCGCCGTAGCCGCCGGGCCGGTCGGATACGAATATCATATAAGAGCCGTCCTCGGGTATCACGGGGTACCAGTCGTCGGAAGTGGAGTTCACGGTTGCGCCCAGGTTCTCGGGCTCCTGCCAGTCGCCGTACGACGCGACGGCGATTAATAATACTATAAGAGTTAGCCGCATCTTTCCGTTCCTCCTTTAACGTGGTTCGTCTAATACGGGTATGGGTTGACGTATACGTAACTATTTTACCCGGCGCGTTACACGGGAGGAAAATGCAACGAAAAACGCCCGGCTTTCGCGGCCGGGCCTTTACGTGCGGAGCGTCGAACGTTTATATAGGGGCCGACATAGCCGATCGGCGCGGATAGCACAAGCGACCCACCGAACCAACACGGGCCGGCCCACTCTCGGGTAGCGGCGACTTACTGAAAG
>CBDUXC010000079.1:0-7544 GCA_965371065.1 uncultured bacterium | reverse complement strand
AACGCTCTCGACCGGCCGCAGTTTGGGGTGGGCTTCGGCCAGGAACCCGTCCTTGTCCAGCGCTATTTTAAGCTTCTTCGCGAACTCGGCGGCGCCGGCCGACGGCCGCGTCGCCATCGCCAGTACGACCATATCGGCGTCTATTTCGACGTCCTTGCCAATGAGCGTGTCCACGCCCCAGACCTTGAGCTTGCCGTTCTCCTCGAAAACCTTGGAGACCTTACCGCGCAGGTAAAGAACGTCGTCCTCTTCGACGGCCCGCTGGACGAACTCCTCATAGTCCTTTCCGCCGGACCGGATATCTATATAGAATATGTACGCCTGGCCGTCGTGGACGTGGTGTTTGTAGAGCATCGCGTGTTTGGCGGTGTACATACAGCATATTTTCGAGCAATAGGCGCAGTGAAGCTCCGGGTCTCGGGAGCCGGCGCATTGGATGAAAACGACTTCCTTCGGTTCCTTGTGGTCCGACGGCCGTAGGACCCTCCCGCCGGTCGGCCCGGACGCCGAAAGGAGGCGCTCGAACTGCAGCCCGTCGAGAACGTCCGGGTACTTCCCGTAGCCGTACTCGGCCATCTTCTCCTTGTCGTAAAGATCGTACCCGGTAGCGACTACTATCGCGCCTACCTCCTCTTCGATTATCTCGGGCTTCATATCGTAGTCGATGGCCCCCGGTTCGCACACGTCGGCGCACTTACCGCAGGCGATAGGGAGAAGCCCCGGGCAGCCCTTATCGTCCAGCGTATAGGTAGCGGGTATCGCTTGAGGAAACGGGATGTAGATCGCCCGGCGCCCGGTCAAGCCCATGTCGAACTCGTTCGGCAGGACAACCGGGCAAACCTTCGTACATTCGTCGCAGAGCGTACACGCTCCCGGGTCCACGTACGCGGGCTTCTTGAGTATCTTGACCCGGAAGTTGCCGACGAAGCCCGATACTTCCTGGACTTCGCTGTAGGTCATTAATTTAACGTTCGGGTGCTTGGAAACCTCGACCATCTTGGGCGTCAGGATGCACTGGGAGCAGTCCAGAGTCGGGAACGTCTCGGAGAGCTGGCTCATATGTCCGCCGATCGACGGCGACCGTTCAACCAGGATAGTCTCGTATCCGGCGTTGGCCAGGTCCAGAGCCGCCTGAATGCCGGCGACACCGCCGCCTACCACCAACGCGCGCTGTGTAACCGGGACGCTTATCGGCTCGAGAGCCTCGTTTAGTTGTACCTTCCCGGTTATACTCTTGGTTATCTTAATAGCCTTTTCGGTGGCCTCGTCCATTTCCCGGTGGACCCAACTGCATTGCTCCCGAATGTTGGCGATTTCGCACAGGAACGGGTTGAGCCCGGCCGCTTCGCACGCGTTACGGAACGTCGACTCGTGGAGCGTAGGCGAACAGCAGGCGACGACTACGTTGTCAAGGTCGTTCTCCTTAATCGCGTCTATTATCATGTTCTGGCCGGGGTCCGAGCACATATAGACGTAGTCTTCCGAAAACTCGACGCCCGGGTACTTCTTGAGTTCCTCGGCCAACTTCTTGACGTCCACCGTCCCGGCTATGTTAATCCCGCAGTGGCAGACGAATACGCCCGTCTTTTTCATAATAACCCTTACTATTTACACAGGTTATCCGCACCTATACGAGTGCTTCTTCGTTCTTTTCCGAACCGGCTAGGGCTTCCCGGCCGTACCTGTACCCCCGGTCAAAAGCCTCCTCGTTCAGCTCGAGGAACCTGCCCGGTACAAGGCCCGGAAGCGCCTTCTTCATCGCCTCGCGTGAGGCGACTTCGGTTATCGCCGTAAAGAACCCGAGCATAACCAGGTTCATAACTATCTTGTTGCCCAGTTCCTCGGCGATTCTCGTAGCCGGAATCGAGTACATCCTGGTTTTACCGCGCGGTTCCCCGTGTTTCACGAGGTCTTCGTCGACGAGAAGCAGTCCCCCGTCACGCAGATCCGGCTCGTACTTCTCGTACGCCTCCTGGGACATACAGACGAGGACCTCCGGCGCGGCGATGTACGGATAGAGAACCCTGTCGGAGGAGATAACGAGCTGGGAGCTGCAGGCGCTCCCCCGGGCTTCGGGCCCGAAGCTCTGGGTGAGTGTCGCGTGTTTATCTTCGAACAGGGAAAGGGCTTTGCCGGTGATAAGACCGCAGCGGATTACGCCCTGTCCGCCGAACCCGGAGAACCTGATATCCATCTTATTTCACCCCGTAAGGTTGATATTCGTCGCCGATTACTTCACCGAGGTAATTGTTCATACAATCTAAAAACGTCGGCTTTTCTTCGTCCACGAACTTCCCGACGGTTATTTTATCCTGATAGTTGATATCAAGAGTCCTCGTATCGGCGCCGTGCTGGATTTCCGAGTTGTCGTAGTAGTAACGAAGCAGGTTTAAGCCGTCGCCGAGGCGGTTCCGGCGGGCGTACACGGTTACGCAGGGCGTGATGACCTCTATGAACGAAAAGCCGCGTCTGGTGAGCACTTCCTGCATGGACTTGGTAACGCGTCGCAGGTGAAGTGACGTCCACCGGGCCACGTAAGTTGCGCCGCTGGCTTCGGCCAGATAGGGAAGGCTGAGCGGGTATTCGAAGTTACCGTAAGGAGCTGTGGACGCGTTTGCCAGTATCGGCGTAGTTGCGGCAACTTGACCGCCGGTCATCGCGTAGTTGAAGTTGTTGACGCATATAACGGCAATATCCATGTTCCTTCGGGCCGCATGGATGAAGTGATTGCCGCCGATCCCGAAGATATCACCGTCGCCGCTGAAGACGATGACCTTAAGGTCCGGATTGCCCAGCTTCAAACCGGTGGCGAAGGGGATAGCCCGGCCGTGGGTGGAATGGAACGAGTCCAGATTGATGTAGCCGGCCACCCTGCCGGTGCATCCGATGCCGGAGACGATGCAGACCTTGTCCAAGTCGACCTTGCTCTTCTGCAGCGCCTCGATGAACGACCGTACGACCGTACCGATCCCGCAGCCCGAGCACCAGATGTGCGGGAAGCGATCCATACGCAGGTAATCTTCGGCGGGGTTCAACTCCCCTTCTGTTTCTTCTACGAGGGTTTCTTCGCTCATTTTACGGCTCCCTTAATCGCCTTGAATATGTCTTCGGGGTCGTGGACCCAACCGCCGCAGTGGGGAACGTGTATAGCCGGCGCCTGTCCGAACGCGCATCGCTCGACTTCATAAACGATCTGCCCGTAATTTATCTCGGGGACCACAAACGCCTTTATTTTACCCGCAATTTCTTTTATCCGCTTCTCCGGGAACGGCCAGACGGTTATCAGCCTTAAAGTGCCTACCTTTATCCCTGCTTCTCTGGCCTTCTGGACCGCCCGTATCGCGACCCTGGACGTTATGCCGTACGAAATTACAACTATGTCGGCGCCGTCAATTTCGTCTTCCTCGACCCTTATTATCTTGTCGGCGTTCATCTTGATTTTATCGACAAGGTGCCGTACGCACGTATCCTGGCATTCCGCGTTAATTACCGGGTACCCCTGCTCGTCGTGAGTAAGACCGGTAGTGTGGATACGGTATCCGTCGCCCGCTTTGATCATAAACGGAACCATGTCCTTGTCCGGTTTATACGGAAGGTACTCGTCCTTCGGCCCGTCGTACCATTTTCTTTCGATTACTTCTATCTCGTCGGCGGGCGGGATAACCACCTTCTCGTGCATATGCCCGACGCACTCGTCGGTCATCAACAGAACCGGGACCCGGTAAGTCTCGGCCAGGTTGAACGCGTCCACCGTAAGGTCGAAGCACTCCTGGGGTGAGTCCGGCGACAGGGCGATTATCTCGTAGTCGCCGTGGGAACCCCATTTGGCCTGCATCATATCCTGCTGGCCCGTCAACGTCGGAAGCCCGGTGGAGGGACCGCCGCGTTGAACGTTGGCTATTACCAGGGGCGTCTCCATCATACACGCCAGGCCCAGGTTCTCCATCATCAGCGAGAACCCCGGGCCGGACGTTACCGTCATCGCCTTTTTCCCGGCCCAGACCGCGCCTATCAGCGCGGCGACGGAGGCCATCTCGTCTTCCATCTGGATGAAGATGCCGCCGACGTACGGGATGCGTTCAACGAACCGTTCGGCGGTCTCGGTGGACGGCGTAATCGGGTATCCGGCGAAGAAACGACAGCCCGCCGCCAGCGCTCCCTCAGCGATAGCGTAGTCGCCGTCAAGGTAATGGGCTCCCGTGAGGACGCCCTTGGGGTCGGTTTTTACTTTATTCAAGTTCTTCCACCTCTTCTTCGAGAGTAACGAAGAGCGCGAACTCCGGACATATAGTTTCGCAAAGTTGGCAATAAATACAATCTTCTTCTTTGACTATATCGGGCGGATGGTAACCTTTAGAGTTAAACTCGGGGGACAATTCCAGTACTTCGTTGGGACAGTACTCCACGCAGAAACCGCAGCCCTTACAATGCTCCCGGTCCACGTGGATTACGCCCTTTTTTTCCTTTAGCTCGCCGAAGTAGATTTTCGTGGTTCTCATATCAATCGTTTTTCTTCGAGTAGCGGTTTCGGGTCGACGTAATGAAGGTCGAGCCCGAGGTCCGACACCGGCGCGCCCAGCGCGAGCGCGAGAAGCTGCGTGAAGTAAAGGACCGGCAACCCCTTAAACTCGGGGTACTTTTCGACAGTTTCCTTCTGCCTGTGGTCCAGGTTGAAGGCGCAGAGAGGGCAGCTCACGACGACGACTTCGGCGCCCCGGTTCCGGGCAGAGCCCATTATCTGGTTGGTGCGGTCGGTCACGGCGCCGATATCGGTTACCGTCTGATACGCGGCGCAGCACTCGGTCTTGAACGGGAAGTCGACGGGTTCCGCGCCCAACGCTTCCATGAGGTCGTCCATTACGGTCGGGTTTTCTACATCGTCAAAACCGATTTCCCTCGGCCGTACCAACATGCAGCCGTAGTAGCTGGCGACCTCCAGGTTGCGCAGGGACTTGACGACTTTAGCCGATAGGTCCTCGAAACCTATATCGTCTCTGAGAAGCTCGAGTAGATGCAGGACCCTCACGTCGCCCTCGTACCGGGTATCCTCCCGGTACATAAACTGGTTTATCTTGTCCAGTTCCTCGGGGTCGTCGACGACCCTCGCGTTAGCCCGTTTCAGGGTGTTATAGCACATAGCGCAAAGGGTCATCAGCGCGTCGGAGCCGTTTTCCTTGGCGCGGACGAGAATCCGTATGGGGGCAAGTTGGTGGAAGGTATCGTCGGCGGCGAGGGAGAAGACCGTCCCGCAGCAATTCCACCGCGGGAGCTCTTCGATTTCTACGCCGAGCCGCGTAAGGGAACTTACCGCGGAGTCCTCGAAGTTCTTAGCGTTGTTCTTAAGGGTACAACCCGGATAATAGCTTACTTTCATTACGGTCCCTCTGACCGAAGCAGTACTCACTACTATCGACGTGCCGGCCCTATGACGTAAACTTCCTCAAGCTGCTGATTAAGGCGATGGGCGGGACCTCCCCGATCTCCTCTTCGGATAGCTCGGCGGGACCCATATAATCCCGCCGTTTACGTAATAAAATTTGCCGAAGCGCTTCAAACACCTCGGCAATGTTAATGCCTTTCGGGCATCTCGAGTTGCACGTAAGGCAGGTGGCGCAAACCCAAATCGACTTCGACGCGAGCAACTCGTCCTTCAACCCGAGCTGGGTGTAACGGATTACCTGGTTCGGGAGGATGTCCATCTCCGAGACGGCGGGACACCCTGCCGAGCATTTCCCGCACTGGTAACAAGCAAGCAGGTTCTGGTCGCTCAGTTCCTCGACCTTCTCAACGAACTCGTTCTCGATTTTGGTTCGGGAGATGTTGATTCGCATCGGAATTCCCCCGCGTTTAGCGTTGGAAAACCGTCTAAAAACCGGTTAGCCGCCGAAAATATGCGGGTAGTTAAGCACAACTCCGACGGAAAGGCAAGGGAAAATTTTCACAAACCCGACTTTTCCGATCTCCCCATATATAGCATCCTTTATCAGGTTTATAAATAACACATCCGCTCAGGTTTGTAAAGGACGCCTGACCGAATAACAGGTTCTGAAAACCTCTCACTCGACTACCTTTAAAAATATAAGTTGCGCCGGAGCCTTTTTCATATATAATCTTCGAACAACTCTCGCCGCAAGTGATTATACCGTTCGATTAATAAGGTTATTCTTTGGAACCCATCCTCGAGATAGTAGAACTCACCAAGCGTTACCCGGGCGTTACCGCCGTGGACGACATTAGCTTCGAAGTCTATCCCGGCGAAGTCTACGGCTTCCTCGGGCGCAACGGCGCCGGCAAGACCACGACGATGAAGGTCATCCTCGACCTGGTCAAGCCGACCGACGGCGAAATCCGCTTGTTCGGGAACGACTGGCGCGACCGCAGGAACCGCGCGCGCGTCGGTTACCTCCCGGAGTTTCCGGTCCGGTACCCGTACCTTACGCCGAAAGAGTATCTGCGCTTCTCGGCCCGCCTGCTAGGGATTAAACGTAAGGGCGTAAAAAAGCTCGTGAACGACGTACTCGAGCGAGTGGAGATGAAAGACTCGGCCTCGCGCCGGATGGGCGGGTTCTCGAAGGGAATGCTCCAGCGGGTTGGACTGGCGCAGGTGCTTCTGAACGACCCGGACCTGCTCATATTGGACGAACCGACCGCGGGCCTCGACCCGTTGGGACACCGACTGGTTAAAGACATCGTTCGAGATATGGCGGACCGGGGTAAAGCGGCGATAGTAAGCTCACACATCCTCGCCGAGATAGAAGCGGAATGCGACCGGGTCGCGATAATCGAAAAGGGGCAACTCGTCGCCGAAGGCGACCTGGGCGAACTCCTCGAACATACGGACCTAGTAGAAGCCGAGCTGGACCGTTTAACTAAAAAAATAACAAAAGCCCTCGAAGAAATCGCGTCCACCGTTTCGATCGAAGGGGATAAGGTCTCCCTCAGTATGAAACCCGGGAAGACTTCCCTCGACGTTTCGAAAACCGTTACTGCGGCGGGCGGGAACTTTAAAAGTCTCGTAACTCACAGGCTGAAGCTGGAAGACCTGTTCATTAAGCTCGTCGGCGGCGAAAGCGAGACGGCCGCGCCCGGCGAAACCGACGCCATCAGGGAGGATACGGAATGAAAATCTGGACCCTGGCGACGGAACGGCTCCGGGGCGCGCTAAAGTCGAAGCTCCTTATATTACTCCTCGTTATCAGCGCCCTCTTCGCACTGATAACCACGTGCTTTTACGGCGCTCAACTAGCCGCTGAAGGCGAAACCATCGACACGGAAGCCCAAGTATTCTTCGCCCGGAACGTTTCGTTCCACCTGGCGGCCTTCTGGGGAATGTTACTCTCGGTCTTCCTCGGTATGACGGCGGTCTCCCGGCCGATCGAAGACGGGCGCGCCGCAATAACCCTCTCTAAACCGACGAGCCGACTGCAGTTCGTACTGGGGCAGACCATGGGTACGCTCCTAACGAAGGCCGTCAGAGACGGGGCCATCCTCTTGATAAGCTGGGTGCTGTACACCCTCCGCTAGAAGACGTTCTAAATGTATAT
>CBDUXC010000078.1:0-7584 GCA_965371065.1 uncultured bacterium | reverse complement strand
GGCCATCTCGGCGAACGCGCTCTCGTCTATGTCTTCATCGGTTGCTACGGGCGTCATCGGTGATTTGGCGGGGGTTTTCTTTGCCGGAACACCCGATTTCTTCTTCCTGGATTCGGGCCAGACGGCCGGCGATGTTTTGTCGGCGCCCTCCGATTCTCCTTCGACCGCTTTGGCGGCGGCCGGCGTTTCCGCGGTAGTCGCTGCGTTTTCGGCGTTCGAATCCGGTTCCGTCGGTACGGGCGGGTCGGCGCTTTCGCCTGAAGTAGCTACGTCGATACCTTCTTCTTCGGGCACCACCTCCGGTTCGTCTTTCGTTTTCTTTTCTTTCTGTTCTTCGGTCATAACTTTGTGATTCCTCCTAATATGATAGATTATCCAACCGGGCGCGGGGCCCGGTCGGACGAGCGGTACGTATAACATATTTATCGGGAATAATAAAGGGAAAAATGCGATAAACGTTAGCTGTTAGTAAACAGGTGTTCATTGCCCGAAAAGCATCCAGTCCTTTTTGACATAGGAAAACCCGGCTTAAGCCGCCTGTTTTTCGATACTACAGTTGTCGTTATACGTGATTTTATCGCCCTTGTGTAGAGTCCGGCGCGGGACTAAAAACCTTCTTTAATAAATCGGCGTTAACGCTTTTCGCCTCGAAATCCTCCCATACCGGCCATCTGGCGTCGGTCCGGCAGTCGAACAGACGGCACGATACCGGGCGGTTTTCGTGTATCTTACACGTAAATATGTCCCGGTCGAAGTGGGCGCAATAACCGTCGGACCCTCTAGCGATAAGATACGGGCGCCCGAAGTTCCATCGGATTACGCCTTTTTCGACTTCTTTCTCGGTCAACGCGAAGGGCAATCGACAGCAAACGGCTTTACACAGGGATACTCGGCCCTCGCAATTTATTCTCGCTTCATCTTTCGGCGTTACGTTGTCGTACTTCGCGTCCAGGTATTCGACGCCAATACGCCTTTCGGCGTAAGCCATCATCAGGTCGAGTAATAGCCGCTTACTGCGCTCCTCCACATTTCCCGGTTCAACGAGCCCTTTTTCGGCAAGTATTTCGGTTAACGCGGCGAGTTTCGCCGCGTTGTTGATACTCCTGTTAGTATTATCGTCGAGTCTCGTGTGTACGTATACCAGTCCCGACGAGAGTTCGTTCAGGATTTCGTTTATATCGCCCGAAGGCTCTTTCATCGAATTACGTACGGGGGTTACCTCACTACCACCATCTTCCGCGCGGCGCTGAACGAATCGGCTTCCAGTCGATAGATATATACTCCCGGCGCAAGCCCCGAGACCTCGCGTTCATAGGTCCCGGCGGGAAGCACCTCGTCGGCCACCGTTTCTACGCGGCGCCCGGATATGTCATACACGGTAAGGGTTATCTTGCTTTCGTGCGGTACGGCGAACGCTATCGTAGCGCTGCCGGACGACGGGTTCGGCCGGCTCTGGGCCAGCGCGAAGGCCATCGGAACGTCGCCTTCGCCCACGGTTACGGTTACCGGCCCGAAACGGCTTGCGGCGCCCGCCGCGTCGATGGCTTCCAGAACGTAAGCGTACGTCACGCCCGTCGTAACGTCTTCGTCCCAATAGGCGAACGGCGAAGAGCCTGTTATCGGCGCGTCGTTTACCCTGTTTTCCGTCGTGCGGGAGCTACCGGCCCCGTCGGTATCGGCTTCTACGGAACGGTATAGGTTGAAGCCCGCGGCCGAACCGTCGGCGACCTTCCACGTGAGCTTAACGTGGTCGTTTATTGCTTCGGCCTTAAAGTCCGTAACCGAGACGTCCAGGAAATCGCCGGGCGTATGCCCGCCGTAGTCGGCGCCCAGGTCCGCCGGGTCGGGGCTGGTCCACCCAGGTTGGTACATTACCATAAACGGGTCGCCGTACCATAGATAGTACAGGGAGCCGTCGCCGTCGTACTCGCCCTGGGGGAATATATAGGTAGTAGTCGCGTTGGCGTGGCCGAAGCACTCGGCCATCGTCAATCCTTCGGTAATCTTCTCTCCCATAACGCTCCAGTACCAACCGGAACCCTCCCAGGAGACCGAAATATAGGAGCTCATGGCCCCGGCACCGCCGTGCCGCATCGTATATTCGTTGAACATACTGGCGCCCACGAGGCACGTGTCCCACGTCGAGACCATGCTGTGGACGTTCTCAAGGTCGCTGTTCCATTCGCCCTGGCTGTAACCCGAGCCCGGCGGCGAACCGGTTATGGCCCCGTCGTCCGACGGCCAGTACGGGTGTCCCCACGGCTCTTCTTCATTAAGCCCAATATCGGTACGGCTGGCGGATATGTAGGACGTATTTCCGTGGCCCGAGTAATAGTAAAGCATAGCTCCGTCGTTGATATATTCGATAAAGCCGTCGAGGGGCTGCCCGGGCGGGTTGAACGGGTGTTCGTCGTCGTCCATATAAGTGCCTTCGTACGCACCGGCGTGGCAGCCGTATTCGTACCCGGCGTCGTCGAACGCTTCCCAGAAGCCGCCCTCGTAGAACTCGGGTACGCCGAATATCTCGTTTACCCGACGCCAGATGCCGTCGTTATCTTCGAAATCGTTTGTGTAGGGAGCTCCACTGTGTAAAGGCCCCTGGTCGGCGTAATGGCATACGAAGCTGTTATATGCGTATATTACACGGTCGTACAAGGGGTTGGCGAAGACGACCGCCGGGTAGAGGGCGCTGCGGTTGGCGTAGACGACGTTGCGGGCCGGCGTCCCGGGCATACGACCGGGCAAACAACCCCGTTCGTCCGGTTCGTCGGGGTCGCCTACGATCGCGCGCTCCAGGTAAACCTGCGTATCGCTCTTCGGCCCGAAGAAGGTTACCCACTCGAGCTGCGCCGGGTCTTCGGCGCCGAGGTAATCCAGCCAGTCGGCGAAGTCGTTCGCGATCCCGCTTTCCCCCGAGGGGAGCCACTCGGGCGGTTCCCATTCCCCCACGGTAAATTTTTCCGTAGGCATATCTGGCAAAGACGCCATAATAAGACCGTCTAACCTGTTTACTTCCTCGGCCGCGGACAGGTCAAGCTCGACGCAGAAACCGCCGTACCGGGCGCTGGAGATGGCGGCCGCAAGGGTCTGGTCGAAGTCGGTAAAGGTGTTCATCGAGACGATACCCGAAAGGTCGCGCATAAAAGAGACGACGTCCTGTATCGTGGTCAGGTTCTCGGTGATAGTTATCCCGGCGTCCGTCAGTTCGTTCTCGGCGCTCGTCCCGATTAAGTTACCCGGGTCGATAATGTAAACCTCGTCGGCCCCCAGGTCGTCGAGGGCCGCCAGAGTATCGCCCGGTACGGAGTCGTTTTCGACGAAGAGGAGCGGGACGTTCAGGTACCCGGCCGCGGCGGCCGCGTTCGCGACGGCCAGCCGTACGTCGTTATCTGCCGGCGCTTCGTATATCGCGATCACGGCCGCGTCGGCGCTCGACCAGTCGGTCGAGAGCCCGCGGGCCACCGTCGGTACGTCGTCGCCTTCAAACGTTGCCACGTGGGCGTCCGGAAACAGCGCCTCGACGCCGCTGCGGGTGCCCGCCGGTACGTCGCCTATAAAGACCAGCTGTTCCGCGCCGCCCTTCGTGTCGATGTATGCGGCGAAATCTTCCAGGAAGTAGTTCGCCGTGTCGTCCAGGTCGTCCGTCAGGTAAGGCGATTGGTAGACGCTACCGTCGTGGTGGAAGACGAAGAGAGGGACGCCGGCCATCGAAGTGAAGAAGCCGTCGTCCGTTTCGTCGTAATGGGTAATCCCCAGGCGTGGGAGTACCTCGAGGGCGTCGCCGGCGTACGCGAACGCGGCGCACGCGGCGGTCATTAATATAATAACAGTTATCCTATTCATAACAGCCGCCTTTATTGTGTCGGTTCGTTTACGTCGGTGGGCTCGTTTACATTACCTCGTACATTTATGATTATACGCAATAGGAGCGATAAGTCAAGGGGGTTTAGCGATGGCTGGAAACTCGCCGGTCGGTTAAGTATCGATAGTGGTTGTTTGACTAAATCGGTGTTAGGCCGTCGTTCGGGTAACGTATGCGGCCAGGAGGGCTTCCGCGGCGAGTAGTAGGAGTACCACCGCGGCGAACGGGAAGGTGAGCGAAAACGACCAGCCGCCGCGGCCTTTCTCCGGCCCGGCGATTTCGGCGCCGGCGAGAAGTTCTTTCAAGGTATCGGCGTTGACGGTCTCCACGTTCGATTCTTCAAGCGATAGGTCGGTAAACCGGCGGAACTCCGGGTACGAAAGCTCGAGGGAACGGCCGATTAAATCGCCGACGAACATAACGAAAGCCGGTACGCGAGGGAAGACCGCGCTTTCACCTTCGACGGGTAGCAGCAAGACGTACGTTTCGGAGTCGCCGAAGGCCCTTTTAACGGCTACAGCGTTCCCGTCGGCGAGAGAGACGACCGGTTCCCACTCGTGTCCGTAGGAAGCCGTATAGTATGTATAAACCGGGATAGGACCGGCCGCGGCCGTATCGTAAAGTGGCGCTCCGGCGGTCGCGTCTCCTTCGAACTTGGCGGTTCCCGTTACTTCTAAGCCCCAATCGGCCGGTCCGATAGGCCCCGGAACTTCCGCCGGGATGATAAGGTTTAACGCGGTTGTATATTCGGCTGGGTCGAGCGCGTCAGTCGTAACGAAAACCGCGGGACCGGGCGGCGTTCCGCCGGCGCTTAAAGGCCGCGGGCCGGCGCTTAAAGGCCGCGCGCCCAGGACGTCGAAGGCCGTACGGAAATAGGCGGCGCCCGGGCAGGTTGGCTCCACGTAGTAGTACGTTTCCGGCGTGGGCGGCAGCTCTAGTACGAAACCGTCGTCGAAGCGGTAGCCGGGTTCGTCGGCCAGCGCGAGTTCAACCGCCCCGCCCGATACCGCGGAGTAGGCGACGGATAGTGCGCTGCCGCCTACCGGGTACTCGTTCTCGGTTCCGTCGGCGCTTACCCGAAGGGTCGCAGGGGAAAATTCGCCGTATCCTTTTGCGACGGTTTTAACCGTAAAATGGTCGCCGTCGGGCCGGACCGAAACGCCGGTTAACGCGAGATTACCGTATGGTCCGGGGCCGCCGCGGACGTCGCGAACGTATACCCTGAAATCGCCTGACGGAAAGGTTTGAAGCCCTTTGAAATGGGACGTTTGCATATCGCAGAAAACGTTTATTTCCCGGATTTTGTCGGACTCTTCGAGTAACGCCACTGCTTCGGTAACGACCGGTACGTACGACCGGAGCGGCTCGAGGCCCGGCGGCGTTTCGAGGGCTTCCGCCGCGTCGGCGGGGGACACCAGTTCGTCACTCCAGGCGCCGCCGGCGGCGAAGAGTACGGCCGCCCGATCGGTTTCGCTCAGAGTATGCACGTAGTTTTTTGCTGCGTCGAGTGCCGCCGAGTAGCGTTCTCGGCCGCCGTCGGCGTACGCCATAGACACCGAGTTATCGACGATTACGACCAAGTCCCGCGGCGGCGCGCCGCCCGGCGAGTGGACGTACGGGCGCGACAAAGCCAGGATAGTGAAGGCGATGATTAGCATACGAAGTACTATTAGTAGGATTTCTATGAACCGGAGTCGACGGCGCGCTCGTTTTTCTTCCACCCGTTTGAGTAGTATGAGCGACGGCCATCTTATTCGCAACTTCACACGCCTGCGCAGTAGGTTGATGACGATGGGTAGACCCATCAATGGGAGAAGAAAAAGAAACAGGGGCTGAAGAAAGGTAAACATAGTAAGCGTTACATCAGTGCGCTTCGAGCGCCCAGGTAGTCCAATAAAGCCTGTGCCGGCGGGGTATCTGTAGTGACCGGCGCGTACGCTATGTGCCGGTCAGCGGTTGCGATCTGAAACTCCCGTCGGAATCGCTCCAGCGCTTCCCTGTAACCCCGGCGTACCCGGCCGGCGTCGAGCCGCAGCTCTTCGTCGGACTCCATATCGACGAAGACGGCTTGCTCGCGGAACGGGAACTTCACCTCCGCCGGGTCCAGAATGTGGAAGATTATTATGTCGTGCTTTTTACCCCGGAGGGCTTTCAGGCCGTCGGCGGCCCGGCCGGTTTCGTCCCACAGGTCCGTGAACATCACGATGAGCGCCCGGCGCCGCACCCGTTCCGCTATCTGCCCGAGGACCGGGAATATCCCGGTGTCGCCGCCGGGTTCGGAGGAGGCAAGCCCGGACAACACGGCCTTCAAGTGCTGTTTGCTTGAGCGCGGCGGTATTACCGTACGGACTGCTTCGGCGAAGGTTATCAACCCGACGGCGTCCCGTTGATGAAGGGCCAGGTACGCCAGTGCGGCCGCCAGGGTCGCCGCGTAGTCGTACTTGGTTACGGCGCCGGACGACGGCTCCGGGTACCCCATGCTGGCGGACGAGTCCAGCACCAGGTACAAACGTAAGTTGGTCTCCTCTTCGAACTCCTTGACGTAGTAGCGATCCGAACGAGCCCACGCGCGCCAATCGATGCGGCGAGGGTCGTCACCCGGCTGGTAGGACCGGTACTCGCTGAACTCGACGCTGAAGCCCTTGAACGGGCTACGGTGTAACCCGGCGAAGAAACCTTCGACCACCAACCGGGCCCGTAGCTCCAGAGACTCGATAGCGGTAATCGTCAACGGGTCGAGGTACTTTTCCGATAGTCGTTCGCTTTTCTCCACGGTCGGGCTATTATGTTAAAGATACGGCCGACTGTCAAATTGTTTCGTACGGGCGGAGACGCGGCTCCTTATCGATACGGTATAAACGTTAATTACGCATGAGAACGCGCCGAGTAACGTTATGGGAAAATTAGTTGACATATACGAATATTATAGTTACAATTTAGCTGTATTCGTTGAAATTCCGTAACGTTAAACCGAGAATCCGAAGGAGGCGGAGTCTTATGAATTGCCGGAGTGCTTTCGTAATATGTTTATTATTTACCGTCGTTCTAACCGCTACGTTCCCAGCGTTAGGAGCCAGTTACCGCGTAAACATCCGAAGTGGTAGCTATAACATGGGGGTAACTAAGTTGTGGCTAACCCATGAGGGTTATACGATTTGGGAGTGCGAGGACGTACCGGTTGATATTCCGCCCGGGCATACGGCAAGACTTAGTACGGGTGAACTGGAAATGGTGCCCAACGACTTCGCTATTGAATATACCCTTAACGGCGACGCGCATTCTTACACTAAGTACCCAATCGAGTTAGACACTTGGTATCCGCTACCAGACGGTAAGGGAATCAAGCGAACAAGCCCCGAAATTATGGTACAGGACGAAGCAAACGTTGTGGAGCCGGATAGCTGGGGCAAGATCAAAGCGCTGTATAGATAGCGTTTTAAACCTGGTCGCGTACGGAAACGGCGGGGTAGAACCCGCCGTTTTTCGCGTAAAAATAAATGGCCCGTATCCCTCTCGGGGCGTGAGCTACCTCCGGTTTTACTTGTCTTTTCGGGAGTTTATCGTTAACCTGTTCCACGCCGTTCGTTAACTTGCGGATGATACAAAGAAATGGGGACAGAAGAACAAATATACCTCGGCCTTGACCTCGGGTCCACCGCGTCCAAGGGCTTGCTCCTGGGCGACGACGAGGAACTTGCTAAAACCGTACTGGATACGACGCC
>CBDUXC010000077.1:0-7585 GCA_965371065.1 uncultured bacterium | reverse complement strand
CATATCCGCGGTCGCGTCGGTTCTGCTTATTCTACCTCTTCTTTGCAATACGTGCTTTCCTCGCAAAGAATATATAGTAGGAATAGTCGGCACCGAAACGGGACCAAACGCCGAAATCGGAATATCGGTAGTAAAGGGCGCCGTTCTCAGGTGCACGGAGATAAACATCTCGAAAAAGAAGTTGAACAAACGCTTCCTCACGTATGTCCACTACGACGACGCGGGCGATCCCGAACTTACCGAAGCTCATACCAGGCGACTGGTAGAGGTAGACGAAGCCGCGGCGGTTATACTGGCCACGGCGTCGAAAGAAGGTGCGGAACGCGCGTCAAAAGTCTGCGCGAACGCCGGCGTACCGCTGATTTCCGTCTCAGGCTCCCTTGCGGGGAGCGACTGCGCCGGGAAAGGTTGTTACGAAATCGGGCTGGACGGACCGGAGATGTCGGCTTCCCTGGTTGATTACTTACAAAAAACGTACGGATACAATAGAGTCGGGTTTTTGACTATCGGAGATTACGAGGTTCCGTTCGACGTTAAGGAAGCGGTAGGCACGGACGCAAACCCGAACCGAACGATAGAACTAGATATGGTCGTCGGAACCGACGACATCGATATTATCGCAGTTACCCCCGACGTACGCTTCGCCGAATTGGAAATACTTTACGTGTACGGGACGGCCAGGGACACTTTCCGGCTCGTCAGGGAACTCGAGGTCGACGGCGTATATTTGCCGATCGCGAACATCAAACCCTTCGGCGACCCTGAAACGCTGGATGAAGAGATAACTACTTCTGAATCTTTGATACTGATTTCACCCGTACCCCTCGAGTACGGCGAAGCGCGGGGGATAAAATTCGAACGTTACTTCGAGGACGTCAAAGGTTACAGACCCAACTTTTATTCGGCTTTTGGTTACGACGCGATGGACCTCGTCGCCCACGCAATAAAAGAAACCAAAGGTACCGAACCGGCTAAGCTAAAAGCCGAATGGGAAAAACTCGGAGCGTGGCAGGGCATAGTCGGTAAGACCGACTTTAAGACGGGGAAAACAACTTTCAACTATTACGTTATTGAGGTAACGATAGTCTCGAACAAACCGAAAGTAAACACCTTAGCGATTTTATAGCGGCTGATTACGGATACGAAGATTAAACGCCGGTCGAGGGCCGGCGTTAATTATTCTGGTAACCCAGGAAAATAAAAAACCACTGGGCGAACACAAAACAAAGAAGCACCGGAAAAATCGCGACGTATGCGGCGAACCTGAACGGACTGTGCTTTAAGAAATACCGCCCGAGGGAAATATAATGGACCAATGCCATTCTATACGGTTGTTTTTTCGTAGAAACGGCCCACCGGTGTTTTACCCGTACGCCGGGTACGATATAAACTTTGTAACCGGCCAGGCCGATACGCCGGCAAAAATCTATGTCTTCCAGATACATAAAAAAAGACGGGTCCATTCCGCCGGTCGTTCCCAGGATATGTTTAGGGAAAACCAACGCCGCGCCGCCAACCGCGTCAACCGGGGTCGGTTCGGTCAAGTCCAAATCGCCGTAAAAAGAACGTTTACTAATCGGGTTGCCCGGCCAGAGCCGGTACAGGGGCGACCTCCGGGCGCCAAAAATCGAGAGTATAGTCGGGAAACGGCGATAAGACTCCTGCAATCGCCCGTCCGGGCTTTCGAGCAACGGCGCCGCGGCCCCCACGTCCGGCGTATCCCTTAAAAAACTTACCAGGGTTTCCAAGACGCCCGGCACTACTTCAATATCCGGGTTCAGGAACATAATAAACTCGCCGGACGCCGCCCGCGCGCCGGCGTTGCACCCGCCGGCGTAACCTACGTTACGTTCGTTTTCGACCAGGGATATATCGCTGCGTTCTCGTAACTTCTCAACGCTGCCGTCGGCGGACGCGTTATCTACGACGATGATTTCAACGCCGCCGTCGGGCGGGTCGGCGAGTATCGAATCGATACACCGGTGAATATATTCCCCGGCGTTGTAGTTGACGATTATCGCGGAGAGCACGTGCATCTTTCACGATTATAGGTGGGATTATTGAACGTTATATTAATCCGGCGTCCTTTAAGTACGCCGCTTGCTTTGCCACACCCTCTAAAACGTCTAAATTAGGGTCGAAGCCGATAGCCGCCTCCAAACGCGATATATCGGCGTGCGTCGTACTTACGTCGCCGGGCTGGTTCGGCAGCCGCTCTACGACGGCTTTTTTCCCGAGAACGTTCTCTACGGCTTCGATAAGTTCGTTGAGCGTCGTGATTCTCCCGCTGGCAACGTTAAATACGGTACCTTCGATACCCTTATCGGCGACCGTTGCGCAAGCGTCGACGACATAGTCCACGTACGTATAATCCCGGCCCGACGAACCGTCGCCGTAAACGGTTATAGCCTTCCCGCCAGCAACGGCCGTCAGGAATTTATGCAAGGCCATGTCCGGGCGTTGTCGGGGGCCGTAAATGGAAAAAAACCTCAGCGTCGTTACGCGTGTACCGTACTCGCGCCTGTATAGATCGACCATGTCTTCGGCCGCGAGCTTAGTAGCGCCGTAGGGCGACACCGGACGCGGCGGCGTCTCCTCGGTAACCGGTAGCGCGTCTGCGTCGCCGTAAACGCTGCTTGAGGACGCGTATAAGAAGAAAACGTCGGGCCTGTCCTTCAACGCTTCGAGTAACCTTTGAGTAGCGAGTACGTTGTTCGACAAGTACTCGTCGAAGTGGCGCCCCCAGCTATCCCGGACGCCCGGCCGCGCAGCCAGGTGAAAAACGGTCGATACCCCGTCGAGAATCGGCGTTAATTCAATTCTATTAAGGTCGGCTTCTATAAAAGAGAAATCCCTGTAATCTAGTAACCGCCGAAGATTCGCCTTTTTAAACGCCTGCGGGTAGTTATCCAGGAAACTATCCAGGCCGACGACGTCGTAACCGTCTCCGCAAAGGCGTTCGGCGAGATGTGAACCGACGAACCCGGCGGCGCCCGTTACGAGAACCCGCGTCATTTAGCGCCCTTTCCGGTAAGGATAACCTGAAGAGTCCAGATATAGATACGTAAGTCTAACCCGGGCGTCATATTGTCTATGTAGTACAGGTCGTACTTCAACTTCTCCCGGACGTCGTCCAGTGTTTCGTCGTACTTGTGTTTAACCTGAGCGAGGCCGGTTATGCCCGGTTTAACCGCCAACCTACGTGTATATAGAGGGATCGTACGGCCGAACTCTTCGACGAAGTTACGCCGCTCGGGTCTGGGCCCCACAACGCTCATATTACCCTTTAGTACGTTTATCAATTGGGGCAGTTCGTCAATACGATACAGTCGAATGAACCGCCCGATAGGCGTAACCCTGGGGTCGTCGGTACCCGCCCATATAGGCCCGCTCTCGCTCTCGGCGTTCGCGACCATAGACCGGATTTTGTACATAACATACGGTTCCCCGTCGCGGCCGACCCGCTCTTGCTTATAAAAAAACGAACCGCCGGATTGGGACCTGACGAACGGCCACAGTATAAGGAAAAGGGGCACCGAGACGGTCAGACCCACCAAAGCATATACAATATCGAGAGAGCGCTTTACGAAATAGTACCAACCGAAAAGCGGTTGGCCGATTACGTCGGCCAGGGGCACGCCGTCTAGACGTAACATCCGAACGCGGCCGCTTATCATATCTACGACGTCCGGGACTGCGCGTATCGCAACGTCCAAGCCGACGCAGTTATTGGTTACGGTCCGTACGCGGTCCTCCGGGTTCGAGCTGTGGGTAATGACCAGCTCGGCGATGTCCTTCTCTAGCACAATAGAACGAACGTCATCTAAAGGACCAAGTACTTTCGATACGTCAACGTCGGTAATATCGTCCCCGTCGGAAATAAAACCAACGAGCTCGTACCCCAGATGAGCGTCTTTAAGCACTTTATCTGCGAAAACGCGGGCCGATTTCCCCGTCCCAACCACGGCCAGGCGTCTCAAACCGACACCCCGTTTCGATAACCACCTAATAAACGCGCCCAGTACGAACCGCGAAACGAAGTACGTAACGAAAAGGAGTACGTACAGATATAAAATGTATAAAGGACGTAACTTGAAACCCACGAGCGCGAAGTAAGCGAACGCAAACAGGCAACCGAGGGTAACCGTTTTGAATATCAACCCCAGGTCGTCAAGCGCATAAAAGTACCACCTGTCGCGATAAAGCCCGAAGTAAAGGGCGAGCACCGGGAAGAACAACGTAATTACGAAACTGTGTAAAAATAGCTTTATTAACGTTAGGTCAATCCACCCGGCGCGCCTCACGGCCGCGAAATATACGAAAACTGCCGCGTAAATAAACACAAGGTCGAACAAAGCCATTATAAATTGCAATTTCTTCTGTGTCATACAGACGCTCGATCGAAAAGCTCGGATATTATATGCTTTTTCGCCCGTTAGTCAAGAACCGATTACCGGAAGCCGACCGTAAACCCCAACGGAGTATATACGTTCGACGAAAGGGTCAAAAAATTACAAAATTAAAAACCCGACGAGAGGGTCGGATATAGTATTATATAAAACCACAATACTTATATATCTGTGCGCGTCTTATTGAATACCGGTATTATATAATACCAATATCCCTTGAACTAAACCCGTTCTCTTGCTAATATTACGGCTCCATCGGGTAAAACAAAATGACTTCGCAAGGAGAAAATATGGGCAAGGTAAGAGTAGCAATAATAGGCGCCGGTAACTGCGCTTGCAGTCTCGTCCAGGGCGTCGAATACTACAAGAACGCCAGCGACGAAGAAGAAGTTCCCGGTTTGATGCACGTCAACCTTGGCGGCTATCACGTCCGCGACGTCGAGTTCAGCGCCGCTTTCGACATCGATAAGAACAAGGTGGGTAAGGACCTGAGCGAGGCTATCTTCACGTACCCCAACAACACGATGAAGTTCAGCGACGTACCCAAACTCGGCGTCCCGGTTCACCGGGGGATGACCCACGACGGGCTCGGTAAATACCTGAAACAGATAATCGAGAAAGCTCCCGGCGAAACCGCCGACATAGTTAAGGTATTAAAGGACACGAAGACTGACGTTGTAGTATCTTATTTACCGGTCGGCTCGGAAGAAGCGACCAAGTGGTACGTCGAAAAGATACTCGACGCCGGGTGCGCCTTCGTCAACTGCATTCCGGTCTTCATCGCTCAGCAGAACTACTGGCAGCGGGAGTTCGAGAAACGCGGCCTTCCGGTGATCGGCGACGACATCAAAAGCCAGGTAGGCGCCACTATCGTCCACCGGGTCCTTACTAACCTGTACAACGACCGGGGCGTAAAGATGGAACGCACCTACCAGCTCAACGTCGGCGGGAACATGGACTTCTATAATATGCTCGAGCGCGAGCGTCTCGAGTCCAAAAAGATATCCAAAACCCAGGCAGTAACCAGCCAGCTCGACTACGACATAGGCGAAGGCAACATCCACATCGGCCCGAGCGACTACGTGGAGTGGCTGACCGACCGCAAGTGGTGTTTCCTGCGCTGCGAAGGGCGGTCATTCGGCGACGTGCCCCTCAATTTGGAGTTGAAGCTGGAGGTCTGGGACAGCCCGAACTCGGCCGGCGTGGTCATCGACGCGGTACGCTGCGCCAAGCTGGCGTTGGACCGTGGTATATCGGGTTCGCTGATCGCGCCGTCGAGTTACTTCATGAAATCGCCGCCGAAGCAGTTCCCGGACGACGTATGCCGGCAAATGGTCGAGGAGTACATCGCAGGGAAAGGCGTCGATAATAAAAGAGCGGCTAAAGCCAAGAAGAAGGAAAAAGAGCCGGCAGTGGTCGGCTAATTTCCTTCGACGCGTCAGTATCTAACAAACCTGGAATAGGTCGGCAACCCGTCCTATTAAGCGTTATGCTCGGTGAACTCATCGTATTCGAGGGGATCGAAGGCTCGGGGAAGTCCACCCAGGCCGAACTTCTACTGCAACACCTACAGGACGGCGACGTTCCCGTCTCCTTCGCCCGCGAACCGGGTGGTACGTTGCTGGGCGAGCGGGTCCGGGATATCCTCCTCGACGCCGGAGGGCCGCGGATAAGCCCCCGCGCCGAATTGTTCCTGTATCTCGCGGCCCGGGCTCAGCTCGTCCGGGAGGTCATCGCGCCGAAATTGGAGAACGGCGAACGGGTTATCCTCGACCGGTACGTTCACTCGACGATCGCGTACCAGGGATACGGTCTCCGAGTGAATCTGGTAGGGCTTGACCACGGCGAGAACGTCAAGGCGGTAACCGAGTTGTGCCGCCAGGGCGTCGGCGAGTTCTGGCCCGATACCGTGTTCTTGTTCGACCTACCGGTCGAAGACGGGCTAAACCGGCTCGAAGGTTCGCCGGACCGTATCGAGAAGAGGGACAGAGCGTTCCACGAACGGGTTCGGGAAGGGTACCTGGTACTCGCCGAAGCCGAAAAAGACGTGTTCAGGGTTATTGACGCTACCCTTCCCGTCGAAGCGGTTGCCGAACGCGTTCGGGCTAAATTCGAACTCACGTAAAACTACATCCGAAATATCGGTATTTTTAACGGTTTAAGCGACCGAACACGATAACTAAAAGCTTTTCGCCGGTATATTGACCGAGCATAATATCCTTGATATCGGAAAACGGTTTTGGTAACTTTATTTAGCGTCTCATGGCGCTAAGGAGGTTTTCTCTATATTCCAATCTCGCTGGTCACGGGCGCGAGCGGCTTCGTGGGCGGCCACCTGGTCGAAACTCTGCTGGCAGATGGGCAGGATGTCCGTTGCTTGCTGCGCGAGAGTAGCGATACGCGGTGGCTTGAAGGCCTCCCGGTGGACCGGGTTACCGGCAGCCTGGAGAACCCTGAGGCGCTGGCGGCAGCAGCGTCCGGCGTCGATACGGTATATCACCTCGCAGCAGTTACAAAAGCGCCGGACAGTGAGACGTACTACCGCGTCAACGCGGAGGGTACGGCGCGGCTCGCGGAGCTCTGCGGACGACGTGCCACTCCCCCACGGTTCGTCTACGTCTCCAGTACGGCGGCCGTGGGACCCGGTAAGCCGGGCGAAACCGTTTGCGAAGAAGACGAATGTAATCCGGTCACTGACTACGGTCGCAGTAAACTCGAGGGAGAACGGGAGCTCATCAAATGGGCGAACGCTCTCCCTTTTGTTATTGTACGTCCGCCGGCGGTTTACGGCCCCCGCGACGCCGATATGTTCATATTCTTTCAGCTCGTTAACCGCGGGATAAAGCCGGTCATGACCGGACCTGAGAGAATATTAAGCGTAGTTTTCGTGAAAGACCTTGTCAGGGGGATAGTACTGGCGGCTAAGTCCGCGGAAATGGGCGAAACGTTCCATATCGCCCACGACGAGCCGGTTACGTGGGAAACGTTCGCCGACACGGTAGCGGACGTCCTGGGGAAAAACCCGGTGAAAGTACCGATACCGCCGGCGGTCCTGTGGGGCGCCGCGGCCCTTAACGAAGCCGGACACCGCTTGCTGGGAAAAGCCACGATATTCAACCGCCAGAAGGTCCGGGAAATGCGCCAGATATCCTGGGTATGCGACACGAGTAAAAGTA
>CBDUXC010000076.1:0-7698 GCA_965371065.1 uncultured bacterium | reverse complement strand
ACCGCCCGCTTGTAACCGGGGTCCGCCTCCGGGGAGGATGCCGACGCGGCGATAGCGAAGATAAAGAAGAGCACCGACCTGGACGACGTGAAGGACTGCCAGCTCGTCGTCGAGGCGGTCTTCGAGAGCTTCGACGTGAAAAAGGAAATCTTTGAGAAACTCGATAAGGTCTGCGGGGACGACGCGATCCTGGCGACCAATACAAGCTCAATCCCGATAACCCAGATCGCGGCGATAACCGGGCGGCCCGAGTCTGTTATCGGGATGCACTTCATGAACCCCGTCCCGTTGATGAAGCTCGTGGAGATAATCCGGGGAATCGCGACGTCCGATGAGACGACCGTGTCCGCGGTCGCCGTGGTCGAGAGCCTGGGTAAGACGCCCGTCGAGGTGAACGACTACCCGGGGTTTATCAGCAACAGGGTGCTTCTGCCGATGATAAACGAAGCGGTCTTCTGCCTGTACGAGGGCATCGCGACCCGGGAGGCGATCGATACGGTGATGAAGCTGGGGATGAACCACCCGATGGGCCCGCTGGAGCTGGCGGACTTAATCGGCCTGGACGTCTGCCTCGACATAATGGAGGTGCTCTACGACGGCTTCAACGACTCCAAGTACCGCCCGTGCCCGCTCCTCAAGCAGCTGGTCCTGGCCGGGTACCTGGGCCGCAAGACAAAGAAGGGGTTCTACGAGTACGAATAAGCGATTATCACTTAACGATGAAGCGGCGCGGTTAATCCGCGCCGTTCGCTTTTTTAACACGCTGGCCGACTTACCAGAACAATCGAGTTAAATCGTCGTCGTTCAAAATCCGATATTTATAGGCGTCGTTTGAAACGTCGTACGCGTTACTGTATTCGGCCGCCGCAAGATACGCGAAAAAGTTCGACGCGGACGAATCCGAAACCCCCGGGGAAGCTAAAGCTTTTTCTATTTGCTCGTTATTTACCGATATCCACTCGTTCAAATCGTCTATAATTACGGCTTTGGGAATTAATATCCGTCCCGTTAATTGGTTGGCTTGCCAATTCATGCTTGTTTTTAAATCGTCGTCCAATCCTAAATAAATAGTTTTGTATCCATCTACAGAATCGTACTCATATGACCCGATAATGTCGGCGTGTAGAAGATAGTGGCAAACTTCGTGGCAGACGGAGAAGTTGAACCTGACGACGACGTTATCGTAAATGTATCTGTCAACGTAAATCGCGGTAAAATCAGATGCCAGAAAGCTGTCTTCGCCGATAGACCTCAAGCCGTCTGTCGGGACAATATGTAATCTAAAATCGCGGTCGGCTATTAACGCGATATCAACCGGTATCTTGTTTGGGTCCCAGTGTTCGGTTAAAAACTTATCGGCTATTGCGTCCAATTCCGAATAAGAAAGGTACTTCGTGTTAAGCGGCACGCTACGAGCTCCTTACGATTTCGATAAGTTTATCCAGCTCATCGGCGTTTAATTTACCCTCGCGCAGGGACCTGAACACGATCGGGAGTTTCCGTACTAGTTCTTCGTCATCCAACAAATGTACAGGAATCATACCCCGGTCAGTGCTGGCTATATCGTAGAAATCAAACCATTCGTTGGATCCCGCTTCTATACCTAATGCTTCGGCGATTTCGTCCAGTTTTTCGCCCGTAGGCGGCGGTAACAAACCCCGCTCTACCTTGCTTAGATTACCGGGGTCGAACCCGAATTCTACGCAAAAAGCCCTTAAGGAAAGCTCTTTATTTAACCGTTTTTCCCTTAGTAATTCGCCGAACCGTTTCCCGCGGCTACACATCATCGTTCCTCCTTTCTAACAGTACATTCCGTAGGAAATTTATCCGGAAAACTATCGGTTTTTTATAGGTATTTTAGGGCATCAACTCCGTCCGTTGTAAAATTATACAACATTAGCGAACGGTTGTCAAGGGTTTTCGGCCGTTTTCCCCCGCTCCTGAAGCAGATGGTACTGGCCGGGTACCTGGGCCGGAAGACCAAGAAGGGGTTCTACGAGTACGAGTAGGCATTAAATAGATAACGGCTACGGGGAAAGCGCCCCTCGTAAAGGGGCGCTTTTTTCCGGCGACCTTAAAATTAAGACGGAAGCAGATAATTAATAATTACTATAGCATAATAGTTCTATGTTCGGTTAATTTAAAACCCGCTTTGTTTAATTCTAGCTATCAACCCCTTTGAATAATAGTTAGACCAACAGGATTGTCGCATAAACGTTAATAAGAATAATTATTAACCCTATTTGCATTTCCCTAGCGATTTCACGCGTAAATTTATCTTGACTTTTCGCCCTTATTTTGATATATGTTATTAGGCGGTTAGGTAACCCGAATTCATTTTTTACGGAGGTATTGCTATGCGTAAAGAAGAAACGCCGAAATTCGAAATCGAAGAGACCTTACGGATTACCCGACCTGTAACTAGAGAGCTGTATGAAGCAGCAACTTTCCTATGGCAAACGGGTCGTAAGGTAAACGAAGAAAACTTAACAAAGATGGCTGACAACCTTAAAATCGATGCCGATATACCTAGTATAAAGGATATGGTTAAAATATCCGATTTCCTCGACTTGGTTTGCCGTTAATATAACTTTCGTTATTTATCAAGATATATAACCATAACCTATTAAGTACTTCATTATTACGTAATTGCTTATTAGCATTACCTTAAGCATTACGCAGTCTTAGCGTTGTGCCTATAATATACGTTAATATTATTTAACAACGTTTTGTTAATTAGTTCACAATTCAATATATTCATAACGCATAATAGACCTAACGAGTTTATTTTATATAACACTTTAACAGGTTCGATATTTATCGTTAATTATAACGCTAAAATAGCTATAGAAAATAATTCTTTTGAAGACTTATATCATAATATAGAATACTTAAATATATTGATAGATGATGGTATACTCATAGATAATACGGCAATAGATGAATTAGCTATATTTAAAGTAAAACGCGACCAGATAAAATATTCTAATAATACGCTAAGCGTTGTAATATTAACAAATTATAATTGTAATTTAAATTGTATATACTGTTGTTTAAGATTATTATGGAATAATAAATGGGAGCATGTACCAAATTATTATATGACGGATAATACTGTAGAAAAAATCATTAAATTCATCCAATTAGAGGTATTAGAATACCGATATAATGAAGTTATTATAGATTTCGTAGGGCTAGGTGAACCTTTATTAAGTAAAAGAATAATATCAGATTATATTAAGCAATTAGGGAGGTTTATGGAATCCAATAATGTAACATTGAGGGTAAATATCGTAACGAACGGGACTATGATAACGGATAGTTTCTTGAAGACGTTAAATAATGAAAACGTATACTTCCAAATAACGATAGATGGGCCGGAATATATACACGATGGAAGAAGACGTTCTAAGAATGGTAAGGGGACGTATAAATATATAATTAATGGTTTAGAAATGCTAATAGCTAAAAATATTAGATTCGCGATAAGGGTTAATGTAGATAACGATAATGTAATACATATAGATGAATTACTTGAAGAACTTAATAGTAGATTCGGTAAAGGATTATATATAAAATTCGTACCGTTATTGCCAGATAACAAAGGAAATAATGCTTGGTCACGTGCGTGTTATACGATCGAAGATATGAGTAAAATGAGAGGATTGTGGGACTTAGCATCAGAAAAAGGATATAACGTATTATTACGGCCGTTAATAAACTATGTATCTTGCAAGGCTATGGTAGATAAATCATATATACTTGACCCTATAGGTGACGTTTATAAATGCGAAGGTTTTGGAGGTAACAAGGAATTTAGGATAGCGACAATTAATAACGATGGTTTGATATCAGCGTATCAGGATGCATATTATAAATGGATGGCGCTAGATCCCTTAGAAGTAGAAGTTTGTAGGAATTGTGAGTTGTTACCTGCGTGTGGCGGTGAGTGTCCCGAATTGAGTTATTATTACAGAGGCAAATGTGATTTAATGGAATGCACGATGAACAAGTCTTTTATAATAGATAATATATCTTATCAGTTAAATAACTACTATTTGGAACGTATAAGGGGTATATCATCTTACAGCAAGGACGGTGCATGATATGGGAAGCGCTCAATATACATACAACGAATTTGTGGAATATATACGTACATATCCTAGTATTATAAGCGATTTAATGGATTTAATAGTCGCGTATGATTTAGTAAAAGTAATAGAATATTTCGAGGAATTAGACTTAACAATACCGTATATAGGTCCCCCGAATAACGAAGGATATTTAAAGAATAAATCCGACATAGACGAAATTATAACGTCGCCAGACGCCTATATCATTAAACCGGATATTTTGAACCAAGATTATATGGAAGATAAACATACCATAGAAATTTATTCGAGAACCGTAGATATATTCGACGAAGTTGTTACTAATTATCTCCCGCCTGTTCCGCGTAGCGAAGCGATAAGTTTATTAGGAATAATGCCTAAAGATAAAGTATTAGAAATATGTATAGGGCCAGGTTCTAGTTTTAAATATTACCCGGAATACGGTAATATCGAAGGCATAGATATAAGCCCTGAATCGATAATATATGCGAATAATAAAATAGATAAATTAGGTGCAAATAATATAAACGCTGTATTAATGGATATACATAAGACAGTATATGACGATAATACGTTTGACAAAGTAATATCTATATGTGGGTTATGTGTAGTAAGGAATCCGTATGAAGCTATGGAAGAAATTAAACGTATATCTAAACCTGGTGCTATTATAGTACTATATGAACCTTGCGTATCAAATATCGGAGAAATAGCGATGATATTATATTTATTACAACCGATAGGTAGAATAATGGGGGGGGTATGGTACAAAGATTTCCCGCCGTATGTAATACCGTATAATTGCTATTATGATTTGTTTGGGATATTAAGGGAGTTAGGGTATCATATAGAAAGCGATAAAATATACGACGAGCCATATAATGCGCTCTATATGGTTAAAGCGGTAAATATTAAATAGTAATAAATAAATGAAATAATATGATAATAAAGGCGGTATAAAGTAAATATAGGTTAAGTACTAGTGCGGGCAAGCGGTATGTTAATAAGTGTAAAAAAGGAATAATAGTATGTTAAAAAGGCGGGTCGATTTTAGGGTGTATTTTAAGTAGGCTATTAGGGGACCTATTCGGCCTAGACGTCTGCTTCGAAATTATCGAAGTACGTTACGCGGGTTGTAACGAATCCAAGTAATGTCTGTACGCGCTAATCAAGGAAATGGTCCTGGCGGGATATTCGGGCGGCAAGACGAAGAAGGGGTTTACGAGTACAAGTGAGTATTACCCCGCAAACACTAAACGGCGCGGTTAATCTGCACCGTTTCTGTCAAAAAGTGTAAAGTGTGTTTGACCGTCCCGCCTTACCGCGTTTACCCCTTAAGCCCTTCCAAATAATCCTTCGTGAAGTCGATATTCAACTCCACCCAGAGCGGGTAGTGGTCCGACATCTGGAACGTGCGCCAAGTCCTGTAGTACTTCTTGCGCTTTTCGACGTCGTAGCGCGCGTAGTTCTCTTCGGTCCTCTTGACGTACTCCTTGTACGCGTCGAACTCGTCTTCCTTGAAGACGGCTTTGTAAAATTTGAAGATACCGGCGTTGGGACGACTTTCACCCAGGCGGAGTTCGTCCTTCTTAGTCTTGAAGGCGATCTGGTCGTAGAAGTAGTCCTCGTTGATGTTGGTCGGGCGGCGGACCTCCTTCGGAACTTTAAAACCGCTACCGGCCAGCGCGTACATCGTCTCGCATTCGGGCCCGACGATGTTGAAGTCGCCCAGCAGGACGTAGTTGTACTCGTCGTCCTCCTTGGCCCTTTTCGCCATAAACTTCCCGATGCTTTCGATTTCTTTAACGCGGCGTTCGAATTTGACGCCGGTTTTCTCACCGTAGTAGATATGTACCGTGCAGAGCTTGAACTTGAACCAGCCGGACTGGAATGCGACCATAAAAGGCGTACGGGAAATCTGTTCGTCACCGCCGACTAACTTAGCCTTCGGCAAGACTATTTCGCCGGCGACGTTCTGGAAGCTGACTTTCCGGGTGTCATAGACGAACGTCATCCGTTCCCGGTTCCCGGATCTGCCTTCGGTTATATCGGTCGCTATGAAATCCCACTCGTGGCCGAGGTAGCCCATTACCTTCTTCAGGTCCCTCAGGTCTTCATTTACCTCTTGAAGGGCTACTATGTCGAACGCTGAGATGGTTTCGGCGATGTAGTAGAGAGATTCGGGTATCCGGCGCCCGTATTTGGGGCGCCGTCGGCCGAACTCCCGGACGTTCCAGGTCGCGAGAAGAAGGGTGTCGCTCGCCGTCCGCGGCGGGACACCCTGGTTCTTAATCTCGTCCCGGAGGTCGATTAACTTACCGGCGACGCGCGGCCTTTCTCCCTCCGGTCTTACGTCTCTCAAACCTCCGTAGAAGACCATATTCGGCTCCCGTCATTTAGAGTACGTGAACGATTTCGGCGCCCGCTAATTAAACCGTTTACTAACAGTAATTTCTTACCATAGGCTTATACGCGTGTCAAGGTTTATTTTTTTACTCAAACACGTTAAACAACCGATATAAGCGATATAAACGATATAACGTATTTATAATAATATAGACGATACAGAGTTCCTTACGTCCGATTACCGTGGGTTGAACCCTGCGGCTCGAGGCTCTACAGAAAGAAAACCCGCCCGTGAAACGGGCGGGTTCGTTTAAGCAGGGTATCTAATTTGCCGTTCGGGCCTGGATGTCCGACCCTATTTCGCTACTACAACGAGTTTTCGTGACGACGTAAACCCCGCCGTTTTCAACCGGTATATATAATTACCCGGCGGCAGGCCCGCTACTTCCCGCGTATGCTCGCCGGCGCGTAGGCGCCCGTCGGCCAGGGTCGCGACCTTCCGCCCGACGATGTCGTACACTTCCAGTTTTACGTAGGCGTCTTCCGGTAAAGCGAAAGGTATTACGGTCGTACCGCTCGACGGGTTCGGCCGCGCGTTGCCCAGGGCGAAAGACGTCGGTAAACCGGCGCCGGCGGTTGCCTCGGTCGGCCCGTATTCCGCGGCGCCCCCGCCGACATCCATCACTTCGAGCCAGTAGCGATAGGTCGTACCGTCTTCCACGTTTAAATCGTCGAAGACGTACGGCGATTCGCCCGTTATCAACGAACCGTTAAGCTTATCTCTTAACCCCGTTGAACGCGTAAGTTTTCTTTCGCCGCTAATGGTTTCTCTGTACAGGTTAAACCCGGCCAAAGTTCCGTCGTCTCTAACCTTCCACGCGACTTTTATTCGGTCGCCGGCGGGACGCGCCGAGAAGTCGGATACCGATATGTCGGTCGAGTCGAGATAAATGTCGCATATCAGGTCCAAACCGGCGACCTCGAAACCGGATATAGTTATGTTCGTCGGGACGCCGTCGTTGTCGTCGGAGCTCGGGTAAGTGTAGGGCGCGAAGGCGCTCGCTTCGGAGCTTCCGGGGTAAGGGTCGCCGTCGTCGCCTATGTTGTCCTCGTACGGGTCAGGGCGTTCGCCGTCGCCGTTTTCCAAATCGTCAAGGCCGTCGGCTTCCTCCAGGTCAACGACGTTGTGCCATTGAGACAAGGTATGGTCGATGTGCCAGATTAGTATCCCCGTACCGAC
>CBDUXC010000075.1:0-7772 GCA_965371065.1 uncultured bacterium | reverse complement strand
GACGCCGGACATCGTAAGATACAAATTATCAGCGTATTGCGGCGAACTTCTAAAGAGTAGAAGTATCTCTCACGACGTAGGTTTTTATGGGTTACGTAAAGGTATTAAGTAGGTCACTAAAATACGTAAACCTCTATCCTCCCGCCGAAACTGAGGATCGGTACCGGTCTTATTTCCGCATCGAACTCGTCTACAGTATCGAACCATTCCACGTGCAACATCTGGGAGTTTTCGAAAAATAAACGATACTTTACCGGGAAGTCCAATGCGACTTTATCGGATAAAAAGAACTCTACGCCGCCGCCAAAATAAAGACCGAAGTTAGTCCCTTTCGTATATATCTCGTTTATCTCGCCCTCAAGGTCCAATCCTTCCAAGCGCGTCCGCGAAAAAACGGGGCCGAAAGTCGCGTACGGTTTAAAACGGCCCTTAAACGGTAACGCTACCCGCCCGCCGCAGTATATAACAACCATACTCATCTCAACAGAATCTTCTTCTATCGTCTCCTTCAAAAGTTCGACGGTACCGTCTTGGAGTACGCGGCCTATAACAACCGTCTTTTCGTTTTTATAACCGCCGTGGACCTCTACACCTCCTTCGACGGATATAATACCGTTAACGTTAAAAACAGCCCCCGCATCTAAATTCGCAAAACCGGACTTAAAATAGGGGCCGTCTTTTACTTCGACGCTAAACGTATCGCCGGACCACGTAACCGTTCCCGCGCCGGTAGCCCCGCCGGCGGGAGCGCCGACGAAATAACCCAGACTTAATCCTAAAGTCCCGCCGTATACCTGGACCGCCAATATTAATGGAATTAGAATTAACCGCGATTTACGGAGCGCCATCTACTTCTCCCCCCGTTTAAGCACGCTGAATACCCCGAAGTAGCGAAGATACTCGGTACGCTTTTACGAAACGTTGTATGAAACTCCTGCTAACGATATTAATAACGAAATATAAAACTCGATATGATAATAAGCACGGGCCTGTTCAGAACGAATCCCATAATGCTTTTCTCTAAACCCGACCGGCGTTACGTTTGAAAAACGACCGCGCGTTTTCTCCTCACGAACTACTTCACCGTTTTCCCTTTATAGGTTCCTCAAGGACTCTCGAATAACGCCCGAGCAACTTAAAACCTATAGCGAAACAAGTAGTTATTAGTATCCCTATATCCCGAAAAAATCCCCGGTTCTCGATGTAGTCCAAATCCCATTTTAGCTTATCGCGGAGGACGCTCGTCGCGTAGTTTTCGTCGACGTTTACCGGCGATAGCATTTCTTCTTCGGCTATATACCTTAACTGGGTCGGGCCGGTTATGCCGGGACGTACCGATAGTACCTTTTTCTCGTCGTCGTCGAAGCCGGCGACGTGTTCCGGAAGTTCCGGCCGCGGGCCGACGAGGCTCATATCGCCCACCAACACGTTCCATAAATTGGGTAGTTCGTCGACTTTCGTAAGGCGGAGCAACCGACCCGCGCGGGTGACCCTGGGGTCGTCGGAATGCGTAACGCTCGGGCCGTTTTTATCCGCGCCGCGTACCATCGTACGGAACTTCAACATCATAAAACTCTTGCCGCCCAGCCCCACCCGCTCTTGCTTGTAAAATACACCCCCGCGACTGTCTAACTTTACCAATAATGCGATTATTAAAAACGCCGGCCATAAAAAAAGCAACCCGCCGCCAGCGCCGACGATATCCAATATCCTTTTTACTCCATCGTAATAACGATCAGCCATATTAGGGAAACCGCCTATTCATAACCGTATAAGGAGTATAACCGTATAGAAAGCGCGTGTCAAGAAACCCTGGAGCAACGCTTCTAAGGAAACCCGGTCAACGGCGGACCGATTAAGTTGTGAATAGGCTTGACGTTGAACCGAACGTCTTTTACAATTCCCCTGATGAGTCTTCTTGCGGGTATCGGTAAAAAGTATAACGTCAAATAGGCTAAGCTTAAAAATGGAAGGCACCTTTATGAAGAAAGCCGCATCCATCTACGTAATACTATTAATACTTAGCGTCCCGAACGCGCGGGCCAACGACGCCGGCACCTTACCCGTCGAGCCCTGGTACGAAGGAAGAACGCCCGATACGCTGTACGTCGCGATAGACCGGTTAGGAGCCGCCGGCGTTATCGAGTACCCGCTGATGTGCGCCCGGCCATATACGCGAGGGTACGTAATAGAACTTTTAGAAAAAAGACATTCTACCGACGGAGAAATCCCTCGGGCCGACCGGTGGTACTTACGTCGCTTAGTCGAAAAGTTCGGCGTCGAGCTCGGAACGGAAACGCCCGAAGAACTGGGCGAAAGCCGCCTCTTCTACGAAACGTACGAAGAACGGGTAACCGCTTTCATAGACGTTTACGGAACCGGCGGCGCTTACTACCGCCGCGGCGCCGACTCGTACCTTAAAAACGGCATAGTCATAGACGACGGACTGGAATACGGCGGCCGGTTCGCCATTCGGCAAAGGAGTAAAATCTTCGGGTTCGTCGGGCGCGATTACGTACCGGAGTACATCGACCGCGCCCGCGTCCTCAAGAAAACCGGAATCTACGTTGACCCATATATAATATACGCGTCGTTGGCGTGGCCGAACATTTCGTTCCTGTTCGGCAGGGACCAAATGGAACTGGGGCCCGGGTACCACAACCAGTTATTGCTCTCTCGAAACGCACCGGCACTGGATATGTTCCGCTTCACCCTGGCTTTCCCGCCCGCCAACTTTACGGCCATAACCGCCCGCCTGGAACCTGCCAAAGACCGTTACCTGTCGCTCCACCATATCGTTATTCGCGTGTTACCGTGGATGGACGTCGGCATTGGAGAAGCGGTTATATATCAGGACGACAGCTTCCCGTCGGTTTACCTGAACCCGTTCCTCCCTTACTATATCGAACAGAACTACCGGGGCGACAAAGACAATATGCTTATGGTCGCCGAACTGGATTTCCACTTACCGCTCGGCGTCAGGCTCTACGGCGAGTACCTGACCGACGGCGGTCTGTTCGCGACTAAACGCGACCTGGAACCTTTCGAGAAAAGGGGGATACTCGTCGGAACGTACGTACCGCTTACGATAGCTAACCGTCCGCTGGACCTCAGGAGCGAATACACGAACGTACGTAACGGCGTTTACAGCCATAAAATCGACGAGAACTCATATTCGTACATGGGAATACCGCTCGGCTCTTACACCGGCCCGGACGCCGACGAGTTCTGGCTGTACGGCGGTTTACGGTTCTGGCCGAACGTCGAAACGTCCGCCGAACTAACCTTACGCCGGAAAGGCGAAGGCGACCTCAGCCCGAAAAGTTACTGGTCGAAGGACAGTTTCCTCACAGGCGTCGTAGAAAGGGAAAAAGAACTGGCTTTCGGGTTCTTGTGGGAGGATATTCTAAAATACGCCGCCGTACGAACGAAAGTAGGCTATACGTGGACCGAGAACTACGAACACGAACAGGGGCGAGAACGCAACTACTTCTGGGCGGACGTTAATGGGGCCGTTGGGTGGATGTAATTTGTAGATGTAACAAGCGGGCGATTCATTAGCGAAAACTTTAACGTTTAAACGATACGGGGGAAGAGCATGACTAGTTTACTTAAACACGTTTTAGTCGTAACCACGGTTTCTACCATTTCGGTTGCGGCGATGTACGCGTACGACCTGGAGCAGATACGCGCCGATTATGAAGCGATGCATACGACCGAAATGTTAGCCTGGTGGTCCACGGACGTGGAAGGCCAAGAAGTCGATTTCGACGCGATCCGTGAACCGTACGAGTACATGTTCAGGGATAAGGCGTTACTGGATTTCGTGAAAGAGAAGGCCGATAACGCTACGGACGCGGATACGTCAACGCGTACCCGGCTGTTGTACTCGGCACTAGCCGAAGGTTACGTTTACGAAAACACGGAGGACGTCGACCTTCAACTCGAGAGACAGGGGCGCGCCGCCCATTTCTACGTACCGGGTTTGGACGAACCGGTGGCGATGCGCGACTACGGGCGCTTTTTCTTCGCCGCCGATCCGGACCCTGCGGTCCTCGAGAGCCTGCGTTGTGCAAAGGCTAATTATACTATTAACGCCGTCAACCCCCTGAGGAAGCGTAAACTCGAACTGAAACGAGAAGCCACCCGGGAACTGGGGTACGACGACTACGCCGATTTCTATTTTTCGGTCCACGGCTTAGATATCGATACAGAACAAGAACGGGCGGTTAAGTTTCTTGAAGATACTCAAAGAATGTTCGGGACGGCCGCCGACGAGAGATGCCTGAACCTTTTGGGCGCACCGGCCGCCGAAGTCGGACGGGGTCAAAAAAGGGCGATATACTTCGCCCGTGAGTACGATAAATACTTCCCGGCGGAAGAATCCCTGGCGTTTACTTACATGGTCCTGAACGCGATGGGGTTCGACGTCGCGGCGATGGATAATCTGACCCTCGACGACGAAGACCGAGCCGATAAAGCCAATCGGGTAGCCTGTTACCCGGTGGATCCGCCGGCCGACGTCCGGGTGAACTTACGTCCGATGGGCACCTTCTTCAGCTACTTTCCGGCCCTTCACGAGTTCGGGCACGCTATGCACAACGCCCATATCGCCGAAGACTTACCGGCGGAATATCGAATACTGGGCCGAAACGACCTGACCGAGACGTACGCGTTCCTCTTCGAACACCTTTTCGCGAATAAGGCGTTTTTAACCGAGGAAATCGGGATGACGCCGGAAGACGCGGACGCGTTCCTCGAGTATATGGCGTTCTTTATGTTTTCCGAAGTCCGAGGTTCGGCCTTTGAAACCGCCTATAGTATAGCGCTCGAATCGGGCGAGGTCGAAGACCCGTTAGGTTACTACAACGAGCTCAAGGGTAAGTACGACGTTTTCCGCGAAACAGCGATGGACCGGGAACAGGGGTACCTGGCCCTTGACGAAGGTTTCTACGGCCTGGCGTACTTTCAAGCGTACATTGCCGAGGCGCAACTCGTCGCGAAACTCGAGGAAAAGTTCGGCGTGCGCTGGTACAAGGACCCGGCCGCCGGCGAATACCTGCGTACCCTTTACGCTAAAGGGAACGCGATAGGAGCCGACGGGTTGTGTAAAGAGGTAGGCTACGACGGGTTGGAAACGGATTACCTTGTAGAACGGCTGAGGGAACTTTCTGACTAAAAAAACCGCGTTTTCACTAAATTGCGTTCGCCCGTACGATTATGTCCCCCCGCCCCGGCCCCGTAGAGACGTAACGGACCGGCGCGCCGACGGCATCCTCGACGTACTCAATATATAAACGGGCCGCCGCCGGGAGCTCGTCGTAAGAGGTTATACCATCCCAGCCGCCGTCGAAAGGTTCAATCTCTTTCAACACGGGCTTCGCGTCCCATATCCGGCCGAAGGGTTGGCCGAAGGTTCCCACGGTCTCGCCGGCTACCTCGTAGGCGTCGCAAATATACAACTCGTCCATACCGGCCAAGACGTCTAGCTTGGTTAAGGCTATAGATTTTATACCGGCTGTATCTACCGCGTATCGAAGCAGCGGCAAGTCGAGCCAACCGACTCGCCGGGGGCGCCCGGTTGTGGCGCCGTACTCGCCTCCCTTGTCCCGTATAGCTTCGGCGACCCCGCCTTCCAACTCCGTCGGCATCGGGCCGGCGCCCACGCGGGTCTGGTAAGCTTTCACGACGCCTAATACTTCATCGACCGTTGTAACCGATATACCGATACCCGTCGCGGTAACGGCCGGATGGATGGTAGACGAAGTAACGTACGGATACGTCCCATGGTCCGGGTCGAGCAGAAGTCCCTGCGCTCCCTCTATAAAAACTCGTTTATCGTCGGTCATATATGAGCGTACCTCGGCGCCTACGTCACCGGCGAACGGCCGCAATCTGTCCGCTACACCTAAAACCGCTTCTAAATCAACGTCGAAATCCGCCGAGACGTTGGCCGCCTCGAGGACGGGGGCGTGGCGCCGGTAACACATCTCCATCTTCGCCGCGAATTCGCAATCGAACAGCAGGTCCTCCAGACGAACGCCGAGCCGGTACTGCTTATCGGCGTAGCAGGGGCCTATCCCCCGCCCGGTCGTCCCGAGGGCCGACTTACCCATTAAAGCTTCCTGCGCGGCGTCCAGCGCCTTATGTATCGGGAGAATCAAATGGCACGCGTAGTCAACCGACAAAGCCGAAGCGTCGGCGCCCGCCGACTTTACATAATCGACTTCTTCGAGCAACACGAACGGGTCCACGATAACGCCGCGGCCGATGCAACACCGTACGCCCGGTCGGAATATACCCGTCGGGACCAGATGCAGGATATGTTGGACCCCATCGATGACGATAGTATGCCCAGCGTTGTTGCCGCCGCTGCACCTGGCCATCAGGTCACATTCGGCGCTCAATACGTCGGCGATTTTACCCTTACCTTCGTCGCCCCACTGGGCGCCCACCATTACCGTAACGCCCACGTCGCCTCCTAACCGTCGAGTTATTAACGAGCGCAAAAAAACCGGGTGAGTATAGCAACCGCTCGAGCTACAGTCAACGTAATTCAAAATACCCGACTCTGAATCCCAGGGTTCTTTCGGGATTTCGAACCGAGTAAACGCGCCCACCCTTGAATATAAATAAGCGCCGCCTTTTGCCCTTGTTCCGGTACGGACGTATCTGTTAAGATAAATCAAGTTCTGCGAGGACCGTGCGTTGAGGTGAATATGATAAAATCGAAGATACTCGGAGCGCTCGCCGCCGATTATATGAAGAAACTCGACCCGCGGCAAAAGGCGGCGCGTGTAATACTCGGAACGCTGGAAGTGGACGACGTCGTTCTGCTGCCCGTGGACCGGCGGCTGGAAAAAAAGCTGATAAAGATGGGCAAGCGGCCGAAGCGCCGGGGCTACACGACGTCGGTGAAGACGGCGGGGCGCCGCGTCTCCATAGTCAACTCGGGGCTCGGCGCGCCGGCGATGGAAGGAATAGTAGTCGCGTGCGCCGGGGCCGGCGCGAAAGCGCTAATACGCCTCGATTCCTGCGGCGGGCTCAAGCCGGCGATGGAAGTCGGCCAGCTCTTCGTCGCCGAGAAAGCCCGGGCGTACGACGGCGCGACTCAAGCCATCACCGACAAGCGCGAGTTCGACGCGTCACCCCTTCTCCTCGGCGTCGTCGAAAAGAGCCTGGCGGAAGTTAAACGCGCGATACGCTACCATAAGGGTACGGTCGGGACCGTCGACGTTTTCTTCGGACAGACCAAGGAGATGCTCGACCGTTGGGCCGAAGACTGCCCGGCGATAGATATGGAGTCGAGTATCCTCTACCACCTGGCGGCCCGGTTCGGACTTCACGCGGTTTCGGTCCTGGTAATAAGCGACATTAAACCCGCCGGCGTGGACCCTTTCGGCCCGGGCGAACATCCCCTGGGCGATTATCTGGAAGGCCGGGATAAACTTGTCCGGTTGGCGGACGAGATAGTGAAAAACATACCGCCGGATATCCCGCCTTTGGACACCCAACGGTAACGGGGAATTGAAGGTTAATCCGAAGATAATAAAATACTTACGGCGCGTCGTCGGGCGCGGGAACGTACGAACCGCCGCCGAGGACCTGTACGTCCACTCGTACGACGCCACGGCGGTTTCTCACCCGCCGGACCTAGTGGTCGTCCCGAACACGGCGGACGAACTGGCCGACGTGTGCGAGCTTCTGTGGGCCGACGGCGTCCCGTTAACGCCCCGCGGCGCGGGGACCGGATACTCCGGCGGCGCCCTCCC
>CBDUXC010000074.1:0-7839 GCA_965371065.1 uncultured bacterium | reverse complement strand
CTGGCGCAGGAGCTTTTCGGTTATAAGCCGGAGGGTATATCGCTCGAGGTCACGCTCCACGTCGCGACCCTTCTGGCGGTGTTGATATACTACCGGCGCCGCTTGTTCGATATCGCGAGGGCCGGCGTAGGAACCGGAGGTTGGCCGCGTTTTCTAGGCCTGATAATTATCGCGTCCGTTCCGGCGGCGGTCGTAGGTTTGTTCTTCGAGGACCGGATCGAAGGGTTGTTCGAGAGCCCGTTTCTCATCGGTTTCGCGCTCCTGTTTACTGCAGCGGTACTGGCGTCGTCAATGTTCGCCCGGTCACGGGGTGTTAATTATGCGACGCTCGGTTTCGGCACCGCGTTTCTAATAGGCGTCGCCCAGGCGGTCGCTATAGCGCCGGGAGTATCCCGCTCGGGAATGACAATTGTCGCGGCGCTCTGGCTCGGGACCGTCGCCGAGGAAGCCGCCGCCTTTTCGTTCATTCTTTCGGTCCCGGCGATACTTGGCGCGGGGATACTGACCGCAAAGGATATAGCAACGGTTGACATCCCTTTGGGGCCGCTGGCCGTCGGGTTCGCCGCGGCCCTCGTTGCGGGCGTATTCGCGATATACATCGTTATCAGGACCCTTTCGGCACGGAAATTCCCGTACTTCGCGATATATTGTTGTATAATAGGAGCGGCGGCGATAGTAGCCTTCTTCGGTTGAGCGCCTTTAGATGCCTAAGAAAGTAAAAAGAAAACCCGCGGCTAAACCAAAGAAAAAGTTCCAGTATTGGAGCCAGGTATTCGGCGCCGTGTTCGTCGTACTCGGGCTGATTTGCGCCGTCAGCCTGGTCACGTACGATCCGGACGACCTTAACGTCTCCGGCGGCGAAATCCACAACAAGCTGGGGTGGCTGGGCGCTTTTATTGCCTACAGCCTTGTAATCGTCCTGGGAAAGATTGCGTACGTCCTGCCCGTTTTCTTCGGCGTGTGGGCGTACTACCAATTCCGCGGCGGCGTTACCCTTGAGCGCGGATTAAAACTCGCAGCCTTCGCCGTCGGTATCCTTGCACTGACCGCGTTTCTCGCGTTTACGTCGCCCGGCGCCGAGGACGAAAGCGTTCTCCGAGCGCTAACCCGCGGCGGCGCGATGGGCCTGATGCTTCGCGACTACGTCGCGTACGTCCTGGGCGTGTGGGGCGGGGCCGTCGCGTCGCTACTTATCGTAATACTATGCGCCGCGTACGTCGTCCCGTTCTCGGTGGTTAGTCTGGCGAAGGGAACCGGTTCGTTAATTAAGCACGGTTTCACTGCCGTCTCGGAATTGTTCCCCGAGAAGCGCGCCCGCGAGCGTGAGGAGGTTTACGAACCTGATGTCTTCGACGACGAGGAAGCCACCGGCGAAGCGGAGCCCGTCTCGGTCGTAGAGCCGACGGCCGGGCCCGAGCGAACGGCCGAAGTCCAGCCGCCCGCCAGAAGGCGCCGGCCCGGCGCCTATAAACTCCCATCGGTGGACCTGCTTGACGCGGGTACGAAAGAAGCGCCGACGGTCAAGAAAGAGTGGCTGCTCAACATACGGGAGCTGCTGGACGATACGCTCGAAAACTACGGGATCGACGCCAGGGTCCACCAAGTACACAGCCCCGGGCCGCGGGTTACCCGTTTCGAGCTGAAGCTCGAAGGAGCCGAAAAGGTCAACGCGATAAGGAACGTCACCCAGGAAATAGCAATAGCTCTGTCCGTACCGAACGTCAATATAACGTCCACGGCCAGTAGGGGGACCGTCTCCGTGGACGTCCCCAACCCGACGCCGGCCGTGGTCGCTTTGAAGGACATCCTGACTTCCCGCGACTATAAACGTTTCGCCGCGCCGGCGGTCCTGCCGGTTCCGGTCGGCCTGAGGTCCGACGGGAAAGTGCTCGGCGCGGACCTGACGAAGATGCCGCATTTACTTGTAGCCGGGACGACCGGCTCCGGTAAAAGCGTACTCCTCAACGCCATTATCCTTTCCCTTATCCTTTACAAAACGCCTGAAGAGGTCCAGTTTATCCAGATAGACCCGAAACGAGTCGACCTGGCGGCGTTCGGGACGATACCCCACCGGCACCGCTTCGCCGAGATAGTAACCGAAGTCGGAGACGCCATAACGGTCTTGAAGTACCTGGTGCGGCGGATGGAAGGCCGTTACAAACTACTCGGGCACGCCGGCGTACGGAACATAGACGGATACAACAAGTTGTTCCAGAGCCCGAAAGGTAAAAAAATCACTGAAGACGTCTTCATAGACGACGAGCAGGGCGAACCCCTACCGCACATCGTCGTAGTAATAGACGAGTTGGGCGACCTGATGCTCCAGGAAGCCCGGAAAGTCGAGGAGTCGCTCATACGGTTGGCGCAAATGGCCCGGGCGGTCGGTATTCATCTGGTAGTCGCGACCCAGCGCCCGTCGGTGGACGTGATTACCGGCGTCATCAAGGCCAACTTCCCAAGCCGTATCGCCTTCAAGGTGTCGAGCAAGACCGACAGCCGGACGATTTTGGACCGGTCCGGCGCAGAGAACCTGCTCAAGGACGGCGATATGATATTCCTGCCCGTCGGCGCGGGCGAACCCCTCCGGGTCCAGGGCGCGTACGTATCGGACGACGAGATAGCCCGGGTCGTCGGCTTCTGGGCGACCCAGGAACCGGCGCAGCCGCTGGTCTCGCTCCACGACGAGGACGCGGCGGCCATCGTCGGAGTTTTGGAAGAACCGGACGACGAGCTTTACGACGAAGCGGTCGCGATAGTCGTGGCGGCCGGGCAGGCGAGCCAGTCGATGCTCCAGCGGAAGCTTAGAATCGGGTTTGCCCGGGCCGGGCGGTTGGTGGACATGATGGAGATGCGGGGCGTTGTCGGTCCCTCCGAAGGGACGAAACCCCGGAAGGTATTGATTAAGCCGGAGGATTTGAACGCCGGGGGAAATTGAACCCTTAAACGTTATGCTAGTGATAAATAGAAATGTCCACGCCGCCGTCCGCGTGGCGGCTTTCTTATCTGCCGTCGTATTCGGTGGTATCGTGCCGCCGGCGCGCGCGATAGAAGTAGAGACCATCGTCGAGAACGCTTCGGCGCGCTACGACGAGTTGGACGACTTCAGCGCCGGGCTCTGGCTTATCACCACGTCGGCGTTCATCGAGCAAGAGACGGTTCTCAAGGGCCGTTTATATTCGCGTAAACCGAACCGCTTCCGCATTGAATATTACTATCCGTCGGACCAGACCGTGGTCTTCGACGGTACCACTCTCTACTTCTACAACCCCGCTACGAACCAGGTCGTAATTTATCCGGTGGAGGGGGTTACCGGCGACGAGACCGTCGAGTCGGTCTTCGAGGCCACCGAAACCCGCTATGACTTTGAGGACGCCGGCGAAGTTACCCTTTCCGATGAGTATGATACTTACAAACTAAAGATGACCGCCAAGTCTCCGTCCGCTACGTACCCGACCGTCTGGGCCTGGATCGACGCTAAAGAGTGGGTCGCCCGGCGTGTGGACCTGTACGACTACGACGGCAACGTTACCAGCTACCGCCTGTTCGATTTTAAATATAACCAGGGCTACGGCGCCGACACGTTCGTCTTCGAGATACCCGACGACGCCGAGGTGATACGGGCCGAGGAGCTGGGGTTCTAACGTACTAGTACTATGACCGAGCGGTTCGCGATAATCAGTCTGGGGTGCGCCAAGAACCTGGTGGACAGCGAGACTATGGTCAACGAGATGCTCGCCGCCGGGTACAAAGCAACGGGGGATGTCCGAACCGCCGACGTCGTGATAGTCAATACGTGCTCGTTTATCGCGCCGGCGCGGGAAGAAGCCCACGACGTCTTCGCCGAAGTGCAGCGAAAAGCCGCGCCGGGGACCGCCGTAGTCGTAACCGGGTGCTACAGCCAGATGGCGGGAGAACGGATAAAGCGTCTATTGCCCCGGGTCGGCGCCGTACTCGGGACCGCTTACTACGGGCGAATCACGGACGCGATAAAGGCCGTCCGGGCCGGCGAACGCCCGGTATGGGTGAACGAAGCCGGGCCGAACATAAACGTCCGCCGGGGGCCGGTCCGGTTAACGGCGCTCCACTTCGCTTATCTTAAAATCGCCGACGGTTGCAGCCATAAATGCACGTTCTGCGTCATCCCGCAGCTTCGCGGACCCTATCGCTCTCGTCCGCCGGCCGATATAATCACCGAAGCGGAAGCTTTAAAGGATACGGGCGCCCGGGAGCTGGTCCTTCTCGCGCAGGATACCAGCGCCTACGGGACCGACGGCGCCAGCGGTTCGTTGGCGGAGCTTATAGGCGAGTTAGATAACGTCGGCGTACCGTGGGTTCGCGTAATGTATCTCCATCCGGCCCGAGTAGATGAAGAATTGCTCGACGCGTTCGCCGCGGCGGAACGTATACTGCCGTACTTAGACGTCCCGCTGCAACACGCGTCGCCCAAAATCCTGAAATTGATGGGGCGCCCCGCGTGGAAACCCGAAGAGACATTGGACCGGCTCGCGGTTATCCGGGAGAAAGTGCCGGGTGCGGCCGTCCGGACGACGTTTCTGGTCGGGTTTCCGGGCGAGAGTTGGGCCGACTTCGAGACGTTAGCCAACTTCGTAGCTACCGCGCGCTTCGAGCATATGGGCGCGTTCGAGTACTCGCCGGAAGAAAGGACGCCGGCGGCCAAATTACCGGATCGGGTTCCCGCCGACGTAACCGCCGAACGTTATCACAAGCTGATGACGCTCCAACAGGAAATAGTAGAGGACCGTAACCGCGGTCTCGCGGGGAGTTGCGTCGACGTAATCGTTGATAAGATACCGCCTTCCCGACCGGCGATAGCCCGCGCCCGGTTCCAGGCCCCGGAGACCGACGGGGTAACGTACTTAACAGGGTTATCTGGAAACGCAAAACCCGGCGACATAATTAAAGTTAAGATAACCGGACACGACGTTTACGACCTTATCGCAGAACCCGTAGGGGGACCGGATGCTTAACTGGGCTAACGTGCTTACGTTCAGTCGGGTCCTGCTGGCACCGGTCTTCCTCGTCTTTCTTGTGCGGAACAGCACGCTGGACCACGCTATAGCCTTAGGCGTTTTCACCGTCGCGATAAGCACCGACCTTCTCGACGGGTACCTCGCCAGGCGGCTCAGGTGTGTCTCCGACTTCGGCAAGCTCGCCGATCCCCTGGCCGATAAGCTCATCGTATTGACCGGGTTGATAAGCTTCGTCGCGACAGGTGACGCGCCGCTTTGGATAGTTCTCGTGATCGTCGGCCGGGAGCTCCTGATGACCGGGTTCAGGCTCCTGGCCGCCATCAAAGGCATCTATATATACGCCAGTTTACTGGCGAAGTGGAAGACCGCGTTCCAGATGGGGGCAGTAACCTTGATTCTCGGGCACAACGTTATTGGCGACCTTTTAGGGAGCGTATGGCCGGCCCTCTTCGACGTCTGGCTCGGACGTTTAGCGGACTTCACGTTGTGGGTCGCGTTAATATTGACCGTCGCGACGGGGTTGCTGTACCTGTGGAAGAACCGGGGTATCATACGGAGTTCACTGCTGCGATGACCGTCGATTTGAAAAAGCGGATACGTACGGTCCACCGCCGGCTGGTCAAGGAATACGGCGAACCGGCGGCGCCGCGACCGGTCCCCGCCCTGGACGAGCTGATGTTTACGATACTGTCCCAGAACACCAACGACCGCAACCGGGACCGGGCGTACAGGGTTCTCCGCGAGCGGTTCCCCGATTGGGCGGCCGTCGCACGCGCACCGGGCGGCGAACTGGCCGACGCTATCCGGGAGGGCGGGTTAGCCGACACGAAAGCGCGTTACATTCAGACCGTTCTCCGGCACGTTTACGACGAGCGGGGCGAATATTCGCTGGAGTTCTTAAACGACTTATCGGACGCGGAAGCCCTGGGGTATTTACGGGCTTTGCCGGGCGTGGGCGCCAAGACGGCTTCTTGCGTCCTGGTTTTCTCTTTGCGGCGGGACGTCTTCCCCGTTGATACACATATACTGCGCGTATCGAAGCGGCTCGGGTTACTTCCGCCGAAGACCGATTTGACGAAAGCGCACGCGCTCTGGGCGGCGATGGTCCCCGACGGGCTGGCATATCCCCTTCACAAAAACATCATATACCACGGCCGAAAAGTCTGCGGCGCGCGGAAACGTCTCTGCGCCGAATGCGTATTAGCGGACCTATGCCCGTCGGCGGAAATCGTTTAATTACTTACGGGCCGGTAGCGGCGGTTTTCTAACCGCCGAAGTAAAAGATGATAGCTTTCAAACCGTTAAGTAAGGCAGGCGTATTTAAACTCGCCCCGGCCGTCGGTTGGTCGGCGGCGCTGGTCTTCTTGGCGATATGGTCTCTTCCCGCGCCGGAGGTCTCCGTTTTTTCGCTCGTGGATAAGGTGAAGCACGGCGCCGCTTACGGCGCTCTCGGTCTTCTGTGGGCCGCCGCCTTTTTCGCTTTGTCGCGGCGCCCCAGATGGCTGCTCGCAACGATCACCGCCGCGTTCGCGTTCACGTGGGGTGCTTTGACCGAAATCATTCAATCCGCCGTACCGGGGCGCCAGGCCGACTTGACGGACCTGGCGGCCGACGCTTTGGGCGTCGCTATTTGCGTTCTCGCCTACTGGTGGGCGAATCCCGCCGGCGCGGAGGCGCCCCAATGATACGCCGGACGTTCATACACCTTCCCCGGGTAGGCCCGGTAACCCAGCGGCGCATCTGGGGCGAGGGCATTGAGACGTGGGACGACTTCATCGCGGCCGACTGTCTCCGAGCCGTCGGGCCGAAGTACAAGGAGCTATACGACCGGATGCTGGACGAACACAGGCGCCGGTTAGCCGACAGCGACTCCGCGTACTTCGCCGGCGAACTCCACCCGCGGGAATCGTGGCGCTTCTTCGAGGTCTTCGGGGACGATACGGCGTATCTGGACATCGAGACGACTGGTCTTGTGCCGCCGTACGCGTCTACGACGGTCGTAGGCGTTTACCGAAACGGCGAGATGACGCAGCTCGTGGCCGGGCGGGATCTATCGGGCGACGCGGTAGATGAGCTGGTCGCCGGCGCGAAACTCCTGATAACGTTTAACGGCGCGCGATTCGACGTTCCTTTTCTCAAAGCCGAGTTCGGCTGGCTCCGTTTCGATATGCCGCACTTAGATCTTTGCCACGCCGGTAAAAGAGTGGGCTTGAAGGGCGGGTTGAAGAACGTCGAGAGAGTTCTAGGGTTTACGAGAAACGACGAAATCGAAGGACTGGACGGGTGGGCCGCCGTGAGATTATGGAAGCAATATGAGCACGGCGACGCGGCGGCTCTGGAGACACTCCTTGAGTATAACGCCGCCGACGTGGTTAATATGGAAAAGCTGGCGGCGGTTATTTATGATATGTTAGTAGGAAAGGAACTGTCCGGCGGTTAGCGCCGGTTATAACAACCCAAATTAATACTACTTAGTTCAAAGGAAGTGTTCTATGATAGACTCGTTCTTACGTTCTATCTGGTACGGCTTCGTCGAGAGCTTAAAACGGCGCTTGATAAGCTGGATAATCTGCCTGGTCATAGGGATATTTCTCGTCTGTTTGTTTTGTTGTATCGTAGGGGGCGTGTTAATATCGCAGGGGCGCTAACCTCTATGGAACCGTAAGGAGGAAATGTGAAAAGTCTGGCAACTTTTTTACTGATAGCGACCATCGCTTTTTTCGGGTTCACGGCGGTCGGATGCTGCGGTATCATCCAGAAGGTTACCGACATCGGCGACCTGGGTGGCGGCAGTGACGAAGAAGATTCCGATATCCCCGATATCCCGTTCATCGACGAGGACGACGCG
>CBDUXC010000073.1:0-7841 GCA_965371065.1 uncultured bacterium | reverse complement strand
ACCGGGCCCGCTTTTAAGGTCGTAGCCGCGCTTTCTAACCGCAGGTCGCATTTTTCGAACGCGACCCGGGCAACCGTCAAGAACAGGGGAAAAGCAACTACCGCCGACGCAATGACGGCGCCTTTCCAATCCAGCGCCAGTCGAATCCCGACGGTTTCCAGGGCGCTTCCGATGAAACCTGAAGGGCTGAAAGCCACTAAAAGTATATATCCGGTGACGACCGGCGGGATGACGAGCGGCAGTAATAAAACCCCGTTTAAAGCGTATGAAATCGGTTTTCGGTTCCGGGCGAGCCAGAACGAAATGGGAACGCCCACCAGTATCATAAACAACGTCGCGGCCGACGCAACCCTGATGGACAGGAAGAGCGCTTCGGTTGACGAAGAGTCCCACATAAACTAGCCCCCGTCTCCGTTTGCGGGTTGAAACCCGTAGTCTTTGAAAACGTCTGAGGAGGAAATTATGAAATCAAGAAATTCTCCGGCGGTTTCCGTTCGCAGGGTTCCTCTCAATAAACTCCCCTCGTAAACTATCGGCGAATGGCTCGTTTCCGGAAACGTGAACGCCACGTTAACTTTATCGCTTACCAGAGCGTCACTTCTATAGACAATCGCCGCGTCGACCGTCGCCGTTTCCGCGTGTACCAACGCGGAGCGTACGTCGGCCGTTAAACACAACTTCGGCGCTAACGCGGCCCAAAAGCCGAAACTGGTCAACGCTTCTTTAGCGTGGTATCCCGCCGGTACGTGTTCAGGGTCGCCGACGGCGATACGGGTTATATTATCGTTCAAAAGGTCGCCGGGTCCATAAATACTTGATGTCGATCCTACAGGTACGACGCAAACCAGCCTGTTTTTTAATATAGTCCTTCGAGTATCTGTTTTCAGAAAGGCTTCGTTTTTAAGGGCGTTCATATAATCAGGCGACGCGGATATAAATAAATCGGCTTCCGCCCCGGCCAACACCTTTCTATATAGAATCCCGGATGACGAGAAATCGACGCGAACGTCCACGTCGTGGGTTCTTTCGAAATCCGCCGTTATAATTTCCAGAGCGTCGATAAGGCTCGCCGCCGCGAATACCACGATTTCTTCGTCCGCCGTCCGGCCCGCATTATTTAGGATAACCGAGACCAAAACGAGGGTTGCCAGTACCGAAAAGACGAATATCGCGAGAGCCCTACGGAGCTTCAAGGAAGATTATCCTCCGAACGATACCATCGGAGCCTGGCTCTCGAAGCGGCGGCTACGATGCTTAAGAGTAAACGCGTTATTAACCGCTTCGATTAATCGAGGAGTGTCCGGTGATGAGTTATTACGCATTAAAGGTTTAATGTTAATCGCTTCGCTGCAAGCGAGACATCCAAGGAGTTTGCCGGTAGTCGTCAACCGCAGCCGGAAACAACCATTGCAAAAAGGCGAGCTGTACGAAGATATAAAACCTATCGTCCCCTTCAACCCGTTGCCGTCGCGAACGGCGTAATCACGGCTCGAACCATTGCGCCCGGACCGTACCGGTTTCATACTAAACGCCGCCGCGATTTTCTTTCGGACTTCGTCGGACGGAACGAACCAGTCGTTAAAAACGCGCGCGTTAGGACCGACCGGCATCAACTCCAAGAAACGGACCTCGCAACGTCTCTCGAGACACCACCGCGCAATGTCGGTAATTTCGCCGTCGTTCATACCCCGGATAACGACCGTGTTAATCTTTACCGGCGACAGGCCGGCGTCTCGCGCGGCGTCGATCCCGTCCAGCACCGGCGTTAAATCGGCGCTTCCCGTCAACCGGCCGTAAGTGCCCGGGTCCACGCTGTCGACGCTCACATTAACCCGTTTAAGGCCCGAGCGAGCGAGTTTTTCGGCCATATTAGTCAACAGCCGGCCGTTGGTCGTCAGAGCTATATCCGTTACGCCGGCCGCGCGGAGCATACCGATTAAATCGGCGACGTCTTTCCGGACCAACGGTTCACCGCCGGTAACCCGGACCCTGGACAGCCCGAAGTTATTTTTCAGCACGGAAACGAAAGCGAGAATCTCTTCGTACGTAAGTATTTCCCGCTGGTTAACCATCGTCTGTCCGCCGGGCGGCATACAGTAAAGGCATCGGAGCTGGCACCTATCGGTAACCGAAACCCTGAGGTAAACGCCACGGTTTTTTACGGAGGTCGTCACGCGAGAGGTTTCCAAGGTCTAAATTCGACGACGTCCCCGGCGTCCAACTCCAGCTTATCCGGCGGGACCAGGATGGTGCCGTCCGCTCGCCCACAGGCGACGAGGTCGGCCGAACTCTGAGATTTAACCGGTTCAACGGTCAGGCCGCCGCGGGCCGGTATCAACCTGGCCAGCATATACCGTAGGCGTCCGCCTTTCGAGCGGAGTTTCGAAGCTAACGGCGCCGAAAATGAGGGCCTCATACGGTCCGTCGGATATCCGGACAACCGCCGGACCGTCGGAAGAGCGAACTCGTTAAACGTTACGGCGGCGCTGAGCGGCGGGCCCGGCAACCCGAAGATATGCCGGTTTTCTTGAAGCGTAGCGTAAAGGACCGGCTTGCCCGGTTTCATCGCTACGCCGTGAAAGCGAACGGTCGCGCCGACACTCTCGACGGCCTCGCGGACGTAATCGTACTTCCCGACGGAAACTCCGCCGGTCAGTAGCGTAACGTCATATTGAGAAACGGCGCGTTCGATTTCGGAGACCAGGACTTCCAGGTCGTCCGGCGCCACCGTATATTTAACGCCCGGATACCCCCAGTTCGCTAAAGCCGCGCCGAGGGCGGGTCCGTTAGTATTTCTGAGTTCGTGGGCGCCGACGTCAACGCCGACGTCCTTCAATTCCGCTCCGGTACAAATTATCGTAACCTGCGGCCGTTCGTGGACCTTTATACGGGATTTCCCGACCGACGCGCAAACGCCGATTTGAAACGGTCCGATAACTATACCCTTATCGAGGAGAACTTCGCCTTCTTTCGCATCCTCGCCCCGCTTCAGGATATTGGCGCCGGGTTCAATATCCGTCTTAGAGTTTACGGAACCGTTACTCTCGTCCGTTACTTCGACCATAACGACGGCGTCGGCCCCCGGCGGAATATTAGCACCGGTTAAAATGCGTATGCAGGTTCCCTCGGCGACCTCCCGGTCCGGTTCGTCCCCCGCGGCGACTTCGCCTATAAGGCGTAAACTTGTCGGCGCACCGGCGAGGTCGGCCGAGCGCACCGCGTAACCGTCCATAGCGGAACGGTCCGCGGGCGGAATATCCCGGTCCGCGATTACGTCCTCGGCGAGGCAAAAGCCTAAAGCATTATCTAGTTCGATAACCGTTACTTCCAGCGGCGAAACGTTCTCGCGGATAATCGAGAACGCTTCGGGCGGCGTTATCAAACGGGTACTGTTTCCCGTGTTTTTTGCCATACCTTCCCGTCATTGTGAGTCAACGAAGCGCGGGGACGAGTTTCTTCGAAAATAAGATAGGATTAAATTCCCAGGCGCTTTTTTTCGGAAGCGAGGAAATTCGCGGCAAACTCGAAAGACGTTTTGTAAAATTCCAGTTTCGCCTTCTGATTAATCCTCTCTAAAAAATCGAACACCCATAACAGGTGTTCTTCGAAAAAACGCTTGTAGTATTCCTCCGCGTCCGCATGGTCCGTCGCGAGCAGCTTTTCCAGAACCTCAAGTTCTACGGCGACGTGGTCCGGGGGCATATTGTCTTCTTCAGCCGTCGCGAGTCCGATTCGTTTGATAAAATCCTTCACGTCGGCCGAACGCTCCCCCCAGAATCTGCCTTCGAGAAACACAGATTCGTAAGGCGGTAGATGGTCTTTCGGGCCCAGGAATAACCCGGTGTATTCGACCTGGAGCGATTCCAGGTCGACGTTCTCATCTATCGTAATACCGATATCCCTTAAACCGTCGGTATTATCCTGTAGGAAACCGTAGAACTCCTTGTCCGGTTCCAGAAAAAGCCGCTGTAAGAATCTGTATATAGATATTAGGCTTTCTCGATTTCCACTACCGTATCCATCCATCTTTGTTGTCCGCCAATGGGGTCAGGGCTATTCGGAATAACCCAGTTCGGATGTTCTCCGTAGGTGTCCCACCATCTAAGCTCGCAGTCGGGTATGCATACGTGGCCTGACGATGCTTTAGTACCGCTCGCGAATTCTCCGTAGTCCCAATGGCCGAGGTGATAGCTAATGGCGACGATACCGGGGACTATACCTTCGGTAACTTTCGCGTACGTTTTGATTTCGCCGACTTCCGATTTTACCTTTATCCTGTCGCCGTCGCCGATTCCGAATTTGTTTGCGGTAACAGGGTTAATCAGCGCCGGGTTTTCGTGATAAAGCTCTGTCAGCCACCTGCAGTTCGCGGTCCTGGAGTGCGTCTGGACATTAACCTTGTACGTCGTGAGTATGACCTGGTTTTCGGCGAGGTTCTTGTGTTCCGGTATCTCCATCCACGACGGAAGCGCCGGGAAGTTCTTCTTTTTCAGGAGTTCTGAGTAGATTTCGATTTTACCCGATTTGTTTACCTTATCCGGTTTGAAACCCGCGTAGACCTTATCGCCGATTTTCTGGCCGACGTAACCTGCGTACGCGTTCTTCGTTTCGCGGTATCCCTTCTCGAGCGCTTCTTCCTCGGTTTTCGCCTTCGACTTCTTCCAGTTCCAGTAAACGCCGGTTTCCTCGTCGAACAGGACGTCTTCTGCTTCGTATTTTTCCGCCTTCACCTCTTTGAGGTGCTGATGATATTTCGGCTTAGCGTTCGGGTCCGACCAGACCCCTTCGTTTTTCAAAAGCTCGAAATCGACTCCGCTCTCTTCACACGATTTCCGGATGAAGTCGACCGTCGAATCGAATCCAAGGTCCAGACCGAGACGTTTTGCCAGTTCGCATACGACGTCCTGGAACTGTCGCGTTTCGCCGAGCGGGTTGACCGCCGGCTGCCTTATGTAGAACTCGGGAATTAAAGCGTACGATGCCATATCATCCCAGGACCATCTCTCTAGGTAGGTCACGTCAGGCAGGATTAAGTCGGCAAGCGACGTCGATTCGCTCATAAACGGGTCGACCGACACGATATACGGGATGAGCGACTCGTCCTTCAATATTTCGATGTTCTCGGCGCATTCGCCGTTTACGTAAACCGGGTTGTAGCAGTAAATCATATAGATTTCCGGACGGCCGTTCCGTCCGTCCTTGATCAGCTTCAGGACCTGGTGGTTTACGTGGTGCGTCGGGTACGCGACCGTTCCGGGGAAACCGTCCATTAACTTTAGCTTCTCCGTATGACCCTTTACTTTGGGATAATGCCATTTAGGACCCACGGCCTGGTTGGTTCCGCCGGGCTCGTTCAGGTATCCGCAGATAGCCTCGAGCGTGAACTTCGCCCTTTCGGTTTGAACGCCGTTGTAGTGGGCTACGGCGCCGCGGTAGGTTGCCAGAACCGCCGGTTTTGCCTCGGCGAACTCGACGGCGATTTGCTCGATCTTCGCGGCCGGTACGCCCGATATCCCTTCGGCCCATTCCGGCGTGTATTGCTTGAGGTGTGCCTTAAGGTCCCCGACGGTCGTAGTGGTCCAGCTTTCGATAAACTCTTCGTCGTACAGGCCCTTTTGCATTACGACGTTCGCCATCGCTAGGATGACGGCCAGGTCCGTTCCGGGTTTGATCGGAATCCATTCCGTCGATTTTGCCGCCGTATTAGAAAGACGAACGTCGAACGTATACATCTTCGCGCCTTTGGCGAGAGCGTTTATTCCTCGCTGCGCGGCCTGGACGTGAGAGGTGTGGGCTTCAAAAAAGTTGGAGCCGAAGTTAACGATGAGGTTCGTGTTTTCGAGGTCCCAGATGTCGTAATGCTTCGCCCACGTCAGTTCCTGCCCGGTCCACTTCCCGCCCTCGCATATAGAGGTATGGTTGCCGACCGTGCCGGTACCGTACGCGGTCAGGAAGTTCGACTTTACGATGTTTGAATCGGAAGCCTTCATCCGGCCGTAGTGGAACATAAACTTTTCCGGATGGCCTTCGTCGAGGAGTTTTTTCAACCTCGCGGTCAACTCATCCAACGCTTCGTCCCAGGAAATCTTTTTCCATTTCCCTTCGCCGCGTTTTCCGACTCTTTTCATCGGATAAAGGATCCGGTCCGGGTCGTAAACCTGGTTTATGCCCGCCTGGCCTTTTGCGCAGATTTTTCCGCGGTTTCTGATCGACTTCGGGTTCCCTTCGATCTTGACGAGCCTCCCGTCTTCGACATAACATAAAATCGCGTCCCTCGATACGCACTGCCAGCAGGAGGAAGGGATAGCTTCCCTCTTTTTGGCCGTAGTCGGGGAGTAATCGGCGCCGGACCCTAATGCAACCGCTCCGAATAGCTTTCCAGCTCCGCCCAATGCACCGACCGCGGCCCCGAATTTAATAAAATCCCGTCTGGAAGTAGATTTTTCCACAGTTTATACCTCCTATCCTAGCCTCTATTCTGACCCCACTCCTTCGGCGCGTCGTTCCTTACGTCGCTGCCGCGGTCGTAGGTTTCTTCATCGTAGGCTATGTAAAAAACGTTCGGGGATGTACCGTAATCCGTATGGATGACTTTGATACTTCCCTCATTATCAGCGATAAGTTTGGAGATTTCGCTTCCGGGGTCGTCCAGGTTTCCGAAAACCCTCGCGTTTCCCGGACACGTATTTACGCAACTAGGTTCGACCCCGTTTTCGACGCGGTGCACACAAAAGGTACACTTACCTATGGCGTTGTTCGAGGGTATTACTCCAGCCTTGAGGAGGGGGTCCACGTATCTGGCTTTATACGGACAAGCGTTAACGCAAGCGTGACACCCGAGACACCTGTCTACGTCGTATAAAACGGCGCCATCGGGCCTTATGTAAGTGGCTTTGGCCTCGTACGAAACGCCGTTAAAGGTTTTCTCGACCGGGTCCGCCGGACAGACGCTAACGCAAGGCGGTTTCGAGCAATGGTTACACAGCCAGGGAAGGAAATCCCTCTGCGCCTTCGGGAATTTCCCGTTTTCGTACTCGACTACGCCGCTCTTGAAAACGCCGAGCCTGGTATCGAATTCGGCTTTGCAGGCTACCGCGCAAGATTTACACCCGTAACACCGCCGCAGGTCGATTAACATTCCCCATCGGGACGTCTTTCCAGCGGCAAAAGCGGGAACTATCGACTGGGACATTACAGCGGCGCCTACGCCCGCCGCCGCTCCCGCTTTTACGAATTTCCTTCTCGTTATTTTATCGGCCACTTTTCACTCCTTCCGTTTTTATCTGATTTCTCCGTAGTTCCCTTAATCAATTGCCAGGCGGGCTTTTAAGCCCGCCCGGCTTAAGGAGTAAAAACCGAGTTAGAAGTTAATTTCCGAATGAACGAAGAACTCGCGTATGTCGATCGCGGCGCTGGCTTCGGGCATCATCATCTGGACGTTCGGTATTATGGAGCACCAATCGCCGCCGAAAGCGATACCGCAACCGGCGATAAGTACGTTGTACTTGTCGTTGGCGGTGTCTTTGTCCGGTTCGATCATATCGAAACGAGCGAACGGGTTAATAGAACCGTTCATAAGGTGCCCGGTCCCGTAAGCTGTGATGATGTTGCCGTCCACTTCGGCGTTTGTCGGCCCGGCTTTCTTCATAAAGTAACCGGCGCCGAAGTTGACCATCTTGTGTCTCAACCCCGCCAGTCCGCCGAAGACCAGTTCCTTATCGTCGTCTATGTTCTCCTTACCCATCAGGTTACCGTAGTGTACGAAAAGGTTCGCTGAAAGACCGCTAAGAGCGGCGCTGTTATGGAGGGGGAATATGGAGAAACGGTATTCGACGTCCTTG
>CBDUXC010000072.1:0-7877 GCA_965371065.1 uncultured bacterium | reverse complement strand
CTGCGCGTCCTTGCCGTTGATCTCGTTCTGCGTCGCACTGGGGAACGCGCAATCCGCCGGAACCGCCCAGAGCGGGTTGTGGTCTTTCTTCGGGTCGGCTTCGGTGTAGGTTACGCCGTACTTATCGGCGTACTCCTTGATGCGCCCGCGCTTGACGTTCTTGAGCTCCATCACGTATGCGAGCTTCTCGTCGTCGATACCGTCGGGGTCGTGGATGAACCCGCCGGAGTCGGACAGGGTAATGCATTTACCGCCGAGCCGGTTGACCTTCTCGACTGTGTACTGGGCGACGTTGCCGGAACCGGAGACCAAGCATGTTTTACCTACCATCGACTCGCCCTGGGTCTTAAGCATCTCCTCGGCGAAGTAGGTCGCGCCGTAGCCGGTGGCCTCGGGCCGTATGAGGGACCCGCCCCAGTTGAGGCCCTTGCCGGTCAGAACGCCCGTAAACTCGTTGCGGATGCGTTTGTACTGGCCGAACATAAAGCCGATTTCCCGACCACCGACGCCGATGTCGCCGGCGGGAACGTCCGTATCGGGCCCGACGTACTTGCACAGCTCGGTCATAAAGCTCTGGCAGAAACGCATAACCTCGGCGTCGCTCTTGCCCTTCGGGTCGAAGTCGGAGCCGCCCTTGCCGCCGCCCATCGGGAGGGTCGTCAGCGCGTTCTTGAAAACCTGCTCGAACCCGAGGAACTTGATGATGCCCAGATTGACCGTCGGGTGGAACCTGAGGCCGCCCTTATACGGCCCGATCGCGCTGTTGAACTCGACGCGCATACCGCGGTTGACCATTACCTCGCCGTTGTCGGTCTCCCACGGCACCCGGAACATCACAACCCGTTCCGGTTCGACGATGCGCTCGAGGATCTTCGCCTCCATATACTTGGGGTTCGCCCCGATGAAGTCGCCCAGGCTATCGAACACCTCTTCGACGGCCTGAAGGAACTCGGGTTCGTTCGGGTCGCGCGCCTTCACCTTCTCGAATATAGATTGAACGTCCTTATGCATTTAGTTTAGCCTCCTGTGGTTTTTCCCCACGGGGTTAAAGCTCGTATAAAAACGGTACAAACGCTTTGTTATAAATCGTCCGGCGGTAACTCGATAAAGCCCTCTTCCATCATCAGATGGGTCTCGTCCCGGGCTCGTTTTATCCTGCGCTCCGCCGTCTGGTACAGCTCGTCCCGGTCGAACTTCAAGCGGGCTACGCCCTGCTCGATCGCTTTAAGGCCGACCTCAGTGGCTTCCCTCGGGTAAATTTCCCAGTCGTCCATCGTCGGGATGAGGTAGTCCTCGCCGAACTTATCCTTCTGCTCGAACGCGTGGTCGGCCAGCGCGTAAGCCGCAGCGATGCACATTTCGTCGGTTATCGTCCGGGCCTGAACGTCCAGAGTTCCGCGGAAGATACCGGGGAACCCGAGGCTGTTGTTCACCTGGTTGGGGAAGTCGGACCGGCCGGTCGCGACGATGCGGGCGCCCGCTTCTTTCGCTTCCCAGGGCCATATCTCGGGCAGCGGGTTGGCGCAGGTGAACACTACGGCGTCGTCGGCCATAGCCGATATCCACTCGGGCTTCACGGTTCCCGGTCTCGACCTCGACAGCGCGATCATAACGTCGGCGCCCGTCGAACCCTCGCCCGGGTCGCCGGTTACGTTCCATTTATTGGAAGCCTGGCAGTAGTACGCTTTTTCCTTCCAGCGCGGGTCGTTCAAGAGGTCGTCCCGGCCCTTGTGCAGCGGGCCCTTCGAGTCGTACATTACGATGTTGGCTACGTCTACGCCGGCGACGACGATTACGCGGGCTATCGCGATGTTGGACGCGCCGGACCCGATCATAACTATTTTCACTTCGTCTATATTCTTGCCGACGATACGGAGGGCATTTATGAGCGCGGCGCAGGTAACGGCCGCGGTCCCCTGTTGGTCGTCGTGCCATATCGGGATGCGGGCTTTTTCCCGGAGCGTATCGAGAACGTGGAAGCACTTCGGCTGGGCGATGTCCTCCAGGTTGATGCCGCCGAAGACGGGTTGTAGTTTCAGGACGAAGTCGATAATTTCGTCCGCGTCCTTCGTATCCAAGCAGATCGGAAACGCGTCTACGCCGCCGAGGTACTTGAACAGGATGGCTTTGCCCTCCATAACGGGAATGGCCGCTTCCGGGCCGATGTCGCCGAGGCCGAGCACCCGGGTTCCGTCGGAGACGATGGCAACGAAGTTGGCCTTGTTGGTATGCTCAAAAACCTTGTCCGGGTTCTCGGCGATATCCTTGCAGGGCGCCGCGACGCCGGGCGTGTACCAGATAGCGAAGTCGTCAAAGTCCCGGATGCACGCCTTCGCCGCTACTTTTATTTTCCCCTTGTAGAAAGGGTGGAGTTTCATCGCGTCTGCGGCCGGCTTCTCGGCCTTCGCGATAAGTTCTTCCGTATTAACGGCCATCGGGAGTCCTCCGGCTCGGGGAGTCCGAGCAGATTTTAGGTCTCACTTACCAGGTTTGTGAAATATGTAACAATCCAGCAGATTAAAAACCCGGCGGTCGAACCCGGCAAACTATCGGCCTATCGGAGCGTCGCACCGCCGCTGAAGGGGGCAACTATATAACATAATAGAAACCCGTATGCAAGGTAAATTTACCTCTCCTCAAACGCTTTCGAAAAGCGGCCATAAAAGGCCTATTTACCTTGACATCTCGCCTTTCACCTGCTAAAATGACCGACCGGTCAATAAATGAACTGACCGGTCAAAAAGTGGTGAGCAGCGATGCGTAAAATTATCGTTATTGTTGTACTGATAATAATCTTACTCGGGCTCTCGGTCTGGGCGGTTTATAGTTGGCAGAAGCGCGCGGCCGTCGCCCGCGAGCTTTCGAAACCCCAGAAAATCGAAGTGGCCGTCGAAGTGACGAAGCCACAGGTCAAGACTATCGAGGACTCCCGGCTGTTCCTCGGTTCCGTCGTAAGCACACACGAGGCTACGGTCTTCAGCAAGATAGGAGGCAAGGTCGTATCTATTCCCGTAAACAACGGCACACGTGTCTTCGCCGGTTCCACTATCGCCGTCGTGGACATAGACGAGCCGGGGATGAAGTTCCGATACCACGACGCGTACTCGCCGATCCACGGCGAAGTGGCGGCGATTATGGTGAGCGTGGGCGATATGGTAACGCCCCAGACGCCGATCGCTCTCGTCGTCAAACCTAAGTCGGTAAAAATAGAAACGAGCGTCCCGGCGGACGTACTCTTCAAGATGACGAAAGGCATGGAAGTCGAAGTCAAATTCGATGCTTACGGCAACGAACGGAGCGTTCCCGCCGAAGTAACGTCGCTTCCGTCGTCCCTTTCGCGCGAGAGCCACCTGGCGGTCGTTGAGCTACGACCTACGGGTAACTCCCACAACCTTCGGTCCGGGATGTTCGTCGAAGTGGAGATCCCGATGGAACGCTCCGAAAACGCGGTGGTGGTCCCGAATCGCGCTATACACCGCGAGTCGGAAGGCTCCGCCGTCTACATCGCGGAAAACGGGCTCGTAGCCCGCCGCCCGGTCGAGACCGGTATATCAACCGAAACGGAAGTAGAGGTAACGTCCGGCGTTTCGCCGGACGACGACGTTATTGTCTTCGCGAACAAGGATCTCCGAGAAGGCACGAAAATCTCCAACGTCGAAAAATACTCCCCCTAGGAAAATATAAACTTTTATGAGCCTTGCTAGATTCGTAATCAAGTATCCGGTGTTCCTGACGATGCAGGTCATCGCCGTCGTCGTGTTGGGCTTCTTCGCCTGGGGTAGTCTGGGCGTTGACCTGATGCCGGACGTCGAGTTCCCGTTCATCGTTATACAGACCGTCTACCCGGGCGCCGGCGCGTCGGAGATAGAAACCGACGTTACCGATACCATAGAGGAAGCTGTCTCGGGCGTCGAGGGTATCAAGGAGATGCAGAGCATCTCGGGCGAAGGGTACAGCCTGATATTTATCGAATTCGAGCTTGACGTCGACGCCCGCGAAGCCGAAAGCGACGTACGCTCCAAGATGGCTCGTGTAACGCCCGACCTTCCCGAAGGAATCGAAACGCCGATAGTCACCCGGTACGACCCGTTCGACGACCCGGTACTTATCTACGGTATACGCGGGCCTGTGGACGAGGAAGAGCTCAGGCGACTCGCCGACGACGTTATAAAACCGCAGCTCGAGCGCGTCCCTGGCGTCGCGAAGATCGATATCGGAGGCGGCTACGAACGCGAAGTCAAAATCGAATGCGACCCGCTCGCGATGGCCGCGTACGGCGTTACCGTCGAGGACATATCGGGCGCCCTTAGAAGCGAGAACCTGGACATTCCCGCCGGGTCGATCCGGGCCGCCGGCCGCGAGGAGAAACTACGGGTCTTCGGTAAGCTCAAGACCGCCGCCGAAATCGAATCGATTGTCGTATCTTCGGGCGACGACGGCACCGTACACCTTCGGGACGTCGCCCGCGTGAACGTTAACGCCTATAAGGATAGGAATACCTTAACCAAGCTTAACGGCTCCGAGGCCGTTTCGTTCTCGGTCGCCCGGGCGTCGGGCGCGAACATCGTCGACGTCGCCGAGTCGGTAAGGGAAGAGGTCGAGAATATAACGGGCGCTTTACCGGAAGGCACCGAAGTTGTCCTGATAAACGACGAATCGGAGTTTATCGAGGACGCCGTCGGCGACACGATGCACGAGCTCTACTTCGCGTTTTTCTTCGCGGCCGCCGTGATACTTATCTTCCTGGGTAACATACGTACGACGTTAATCTCAGCCATCGCCGTTCCGTTGTCTATTCTCTTCGCTTTCATCGTGATGCAAGCCCTGGGTTATACGATGAACATAATCACGCTCTTGTCGCTTTCCCTCGCCGTAGGCATCCTCATAGACGACGCGATCGTTGTCCGTGAGAACATCTACCGCCACTGGGAGGAGGGCGAGCCCCTCGACGTAGCCGCCGTCAAGGGGACGAACGAAGTAGCCCTGGCGGTCCTCGCGACCACGTTCACGATTTGCGCCGTATTCGTCCCTATCGCCAACATGGGCGGTTTGGTCGGGCGGTTCTTCACCGCTTTCGGCGTAACCATCACCGTCGCGGTGTTGTATTCCCTGTGGGACGCGATGACGATGGCGCCGATGATGTCGGCGAAGTTTTTCCCGGGGATGGACGTCGCCGGCAAGAAGAACCGGTTCGAGAGAATATTCGAACCTCTCAACCGGCAGTTCGTACACCTGGCCGAGTGGTATCGGGGGGCTTTGGGATGGGCGCTCAATCACCGCCTGATAATTATCATAGTCGCCGTTGTAATGTTCATCGCCAGTCTCGGGATGATCTACGTTACGAGCAAAGAATTTATGCCCGCTTCGGACGAAGGAATATTCTGGATAAACGTCGAGACACCCCTGGATTCGTCTCTAACCCATACTGAGAAGATAACCTCCGAAATCGACGACTATTTAAGAACGTTGCCCGAGGTTAAGACGACCTTCACGACCGTCGGCGCGGACGGGACCCCGAACAAGTCGGTGGTTCTCGTGAAGCTGGTGGAACCGGGCGAAAGAGACGTATCCTCGCAGCAGTTGGTGGAGGAACTGCGGGGCCACTTCGCCGATTACGCGCGGGCCCAGCTCGTGTTCCTCGAGCCGCATAGTGGCCCACCCGGCCAGCCGATCGAGGTAGTCGTACAGGGCCCCGAGTTCGACAAGCTCGAAGAGCTGTCCGACGACCTGGCCGACGCGATGTCGACGATGGGCGGTACCCGCGAGGTTACGACGACTTTCAAACCCGGCCGGCCCGAGCTCCGGGTCATACCCGACAGAGCTATGTGCCGCGAGATGGAAGTCTCGATAGCATCGGTCGCTTTGACGATTCGGAGCCTCGTCGAGGGCGACGACGTTACCAAGTTCACCGAGGAAGGCGAGGATTACGATGTACGGGTGATGGTCCCGCGGGAGGAAGTACGGTCCATAGACGACGTCGAGGGTATATACGTGCGTAACTTCGACGACGATATGATCCCGCTGTCGGTACTCGTCAAAACCGAAGAAGCCTACAGCCCCATCGAGATAAACCACGTCGACCGGGCGAGGACCATATCGGTCTCCTCCGGCCACGCGGAAGGCACGACCACGGGCGATATCGAGGCGAAAATCGCCGAGTACAAAGCCGAGAACCCGCCACCGGAAGGCTATACGTATAAAAAAGGCTGGGGCGAACAGATGACCGGGACGATGTTCACTGAAATGCTCAAGGCCCTCTTCCTGGCGTTAATATTCGTATATTTGGTTCTCGCGTCCCAGTTCAATTCGTTCATCCACCCGTTCACGATTATGGCGGCCCTGCCCCTTTCGGTCGTGGGCGCGTTCGCGGCGCTGTTCCTCACCGGGACCACGCTTAACATTATGACGATGATCGGGTTAATCCTGTTGATGGGTATCGTCAACAAGAACGCGATATTGTTGGTGGACTTCGCGCTGAAGAAGATCCAGCAAGGGCTGAGCGTGCACGACGCCCTGCTCGCGGCGGGCCCTATCAGAATGCGCCCGATTTTGATGACGTCGGCGGCTATGATTATGGGTATGCTCCCGGTCGCGATCGGGATGGGCAAAGGCGCCGAAATGCGCTCGCCCATGGCGATCGCGGTAATCGGCGGGCTGATAACGTCAACCGCTCTGACCCTCGTGGTCGTGCCGGTTGTCTTCACCTACTTCGAGAGTGTACGGCGTTGGTTCGGGCGCCGGGGCGCCGGGCCCGAGGAGTTAAACGACGGGTTCGAGTAGAGTTTATACCCAGAATTGGTACGTTTTTATAAGCCCGGGTAATCGCCCGGGGTTTTCGTTAAAAAGCGTAAAATAATAATAAACAACTTATTCGCAAAGTACTATGTGTAACGAAATTATCTCTACGCGTACTAAAAAAACGCTTGACAAGACTTTACGAGCTTCGTATAATGGGATGGATAAAGAAATGTTCAATAAAATACCGATATATTCTATTATCTTACTCGCGTTACTATTCGTCAACAGCGCGTACGCCGTCGGTTTAGAGGTCGGGACGTTCGGCGGGGTAGCCGTACCTACCGGGGGTATGCGTACCGAAGGGGGGTTCGAATTACGCTCAAGCCCGGATATAAACGTTGCTGCGTTAATCGGATTTAGTAAATACTTCGGCTTAGAGATTAGGGGAGGTTACCAATTCAATCACCCACCGCGGACTAAGGAATACGATTGGGCGGAATACACTTGGGTTATACCCATTAACGTAGGCGGGAATCTTAAAACCACCAGGGGAAACCTTGGCTTTTCGTTAAGCGGCGGCTTAGGGTATTATTTTCTGCAGACGAAGCTAATAGGTACTATCCGGCCGATAGGCGTATGTGATACCGGATTCGGCAACCGGGCTTACCCGGCGCGCGTAAATATTTACGCGCCCGGTGTCTACAGCGGCATTAGTATCTCGTACCTATTCGGTAAATTCGCGTTGGTATTTAACCCGCGGTTCAATTACGTCTTCAACAGCGGTACCTATGACGGTAAAGAAATTAGGGGCGACGGAGTAGAAAGGACCGTCCCTGTTACCAAAGGGTGGAACGATCCTTACTTTGAACTGTTATTGGGGGTAACGTACGGGTTAATATAATAAATACGTACGAATAACGCGCTTAAGAAAAAGGGGTAAATATGCGTAGGTTTATTGTTTCTAGTATCGCGTTATCGGTCGTGACCTTATGTATAAATTCCGCGTACGGCGTTGGTTTAGAGGTCGGGGCGTTCGGCGGAATGGCCGTACCCTTCTGGAATATGTACCGCGTGAACGGGCGCAACCTAGGCGTTAGTCCGGAAATAGGCGCTAACGCGTCTATTAATATATCTTCTAA
>CBDUXC010000071.1:0-7927 GCA_965371065.1 uncultured bacterium | reverse complement strand
TATTTTGTCGCGGGGCGCGTCGAAAGCATGGTGTATCGCCAGCGTCAACTCGACTACACCCAGGCTGGGCGCCAGATGCCCGCCGGTCTCCGAGACGCTGTTTATTATAAACTCCCGCAGCTCGGCGGCCAACTCCACCATCTCGTCCACGGTCAGCGCCTTCAAGTCGTCGGGCGAATTAATTTTTTTCATTAACCGCAAATTATTCTCCATTTTTAGCGTCTCAGGAACTTCTCGATATTAAAAACTCGCCCCAGGCGGCCAGCAGGTCCCGGTAGCGGCCGGCGGGAACTTCCTCAAGATAAGCGAGGGCGCGTTTGTATATATCGCGCGCCAACCCCTGTACGTACTCGACGCTGCCCAGAGAAACAAACATATCCCGGAGCTCGTTTATCTTTTCGCCGGACGCGTCCCTGTCACCTAGGTGCTCGTCTATGAACTTCCGCTGGACGTCGGTCGCGTTCCCGTAGCCGTGTAGTACGACGGCCGTACGCTTTCCCTCTCGGAGGTCGGAGACCGCCGACTTACCGAGCTTATCGTCGTCGGAGAGATATCCGAGGGTATCATCAACGTGCTGAAACGCAGTACCGCAGAGACCGACAAACTCAACAAGCGCTTTTACTTCCCGCGGAGTATCGTCGGCGGCCCTCGCGCCGATAAGCCCGCCGGCGTACGCGCAAAAGCGATAGAGCTCACCCGTCTTCCGCACAAGCATATCCTCAATTTCGGACAAGCTAAGCGACGAAACCGGGCGCCCGGCGAACTGGACGTCCAACGCCTCGCCTTCGAGTATCCTCGGGACGGTATAACCGGCCAGCCTTTCGACGATACGCCCGGGAAGCGTCTGCGGTAGTGCCGAAACGTCCCGCAATTTACCGAGCAGGTGGACGGCCCAGCACTGGCCCATATCGCCGCCGAGGAGCGCCAAAGAAATGCCGTAGTGTTCGGCTTCGCCGTCGGGGTAGTGCCACTCGGCGCGGCCTGCTTCCGCCATCGCGACGTGGGCCGACGGCTTCCCCCGCCGCAGCTCGTCGCGGTCTATAATATCGTCGTGCACAAGCGTCCAGTTGTGGGTAACTTCGACGGCGGCGGCCGCCGGAAGAGCCCACTCCTCCTCGCCGCCGACGGCGCCGCAACAGAAGAGGAGTACCGCCGGCCGCAGGGACTTACCGCCGCGTTCCAGGTAATCGCCGGTCGCCTTGCGCAGGTGCGGCGGAATTACTTCGGAAATGAACCCGTCGGCGGCGATGTATTGGCGTACTCCGTCGCCCCGGGCTTTTATTTCCTCTAGTAGGGTATGCTCGTCGACCGGCGGCATATTAGAACAGTTCGTCCTTATCCTTTTGGTCGGTTTCGTCTTCGTAATCAGGTTCCGGTTCCGCGTCTTCGGCGGCGGGGCCGGCCGACGTAAGCTTCTCCACCTTCGTCTCGGCGTCGGCCAGGAGCGCCTCCAAATGCCGCGCTACCTCGACTCCTTCCTCGAACAGGTTAATCGTCTCCGAAAGGGTGGGCGTACCCGACTCCAGGGTTTCGACTATCTCGCGGAGCCGCTCCAACCCCTCCTCGAAGGTCAGGTTCTTAACCTTTTTCGGCAAAGGGTCCTCCCTTCGCTACTTCCTCAACGACTACGTCTATACGCCCGTCGTCGAAGAGCACGCCCAACCGTTCGCCCACCTCGCGCGCGAGGGCCTTACCGGCCAGGGTTTCGCCGTCGCCCTCGACTGTCAGAGTGTAACCGCGCTCGAGCGTACTTTTCGGAGACAGGGCGTTTAACCTCGCAAACTCTTTAGCGACGTATAAACCCGATTCCCTTAATAAGCTCCTGGCCCCGGCCGCCGTCCTGATACGATAGGCGTCCACGTCCTGTGCAAGGTCGCGTACTTTCGCCGGTACGGCCCTCATCCCGTACGAACTATAGGCCGACAAAAAGCTCCGCCGTTCGTCATAAATCTTTTGCAAAGCCGAATTGCGGCATATTTGCGTCAGGTAATCTACCTCGTCGAGAACGTTGCTCTTCCGCGGGACGGCCAGTTCGGCCGCCGCCGACGGCGTGGGCGCGCGCAGGTCCGCCGCGAAGTCGGTTAAGGTCCAGTCCACCTCGTGGCCGACCGCCGAGATGACCGGTATCGCCGACGCCGCGACAGCGCGGACCGCGAGTTCTTCGTTAAAAGCCCACAGGTCTTCCAACGACCCGCCGCCGCGGCCGACTATTAATAAATCGACGGTGCCGTCAAGGTTGAACTCCTTGACCGCCGTCGCAATATCGTCGGCGGCGCCGACACCCTGGACGCGGGTATCGCGGACGACGATAGTTATTCCGGGCCAGCGGCGCGACAGTACGTTCTTGATGTCCCGGAACGCGGCGCCGGACTCGGAAGTGACGACGCCTATTCGCTCAGGATAAGCCGGAAGCGGCTTCTTTCGCTCCTCGTCGAAGAGCCCCTCAGCTTCCAGCTTCCTCTTCAGCTCCTCGAGCGCCCGAAAAAGGTCGCCGGCGCCGGTGAGCCGCATCGTCAACACTACGAGCTGATACTGGCCGTTGCGAGGGTAAACGGTAATCTCGCCGTAGGCGACCACGCTCATCCCGTCGGCCGGCTCGAAGGGAAGCCCGTCCGCGGCGCCGCGGACGCATACGCATCGGAGTACCGCGTCCTCGTCCTTGAGCGAGAAGTACAGGTGGCCGGACGTGTGCCGCTTGTAGTTGGATACCTCGCCCTGGACGCTGACAGGCCCCTCGAAGTGCCCTTCGAGCACGGCCCGTACCTCGGCCGTTATCTCGCTTACCGTATACGTTCTATCGGCGAACTCGGTAGTCATAAACGTAAATAACTCGACCCATTAAACTTCCGGGGAAAACGCCGCGTCCGCTACGTGTTTTAACAATATCGCCGTCGTGACCGGCCCGACGCCTCCGGCGGCTTTGTTTGTCAGCGCGGCGACCTCGGCCACCTCGTCGAAGACGGCGTCGCCTACGACCGTCCCGTCGTCAAGATAATTGTAACCGCAATCTATTACGGCGGCGCCGGTTTTTACCATACCGCCGTTAATAAGGCCGGCGCGGCCGGTCGCGGCAATGAGAACGTCGGCCCTCTTGCATACGTCCGCCAGGTCTCCGGTCCTCGTGTGGCAAAGGGTAACCGTCGCGTGGCGGTTTAGCAGCAGGGCCGCCGCCGGCTTGCCGACGACGGTGCTCCGGCCGACGATGACGGCTTCGGCGCCTTCTATCGCGACGCCGTAGTGTTCAAGTATGTAAACCGCCGCGGCGGCGGTCGACGCGGGGAAGCACCAACGCCCGGCCCATAGCGCACCGAGCGAAACCGACGACTGCCCGTCGACGTCCTTCCCGGGCGGGATGAGGTCCGAAAGCTCGCCGTCGACGGACCTGTCGACGAACGGACGCTGTAAAATAACCGCGTCCACGGCCGGGTCGTCGGCCAGAGCCGACAGTACGGTCATACCCGGTCCCCGGGCTTTAGCCACCTTCTCGACCATAACTTCGATTCCGACCTTCTCGCCCTTTTTCTGAAGGGATTTAGTATAGGACAGCGCCGCCGGGTCGTCTGCGACGACGATCGCGAGATGGGGCCGCCCGCGCCCCGCCGAAACCGTTTCGGCGACCGACTTCTCGACTTCCCCGAGAATAGCGGCGGCGATCCCTTTTCCGTCGACAATAGTAGCCGTCATATTTGTACCAATCCAGCGTTAGTGAATTTATTCGTTGTAGTAATCGCGGGTCGCGTAGCCTATCGCGAAATCAATATCGCCCTCATCGTAGTCCAGGTAATACCCCGAGTACCACATCTTTTCCTTATCGCCTTCAATTAAAACGGTAGGTCCAAAGATACCGCTCGAGTCCCAATCGCCGGCAGAGCCTTTATCCAATGCCGTTTGTTCGGCCTTCGTCCAGCTTCTTCCGTCGTTACTGGTGTAGTACCAGAAGGGGCCTTCCGGGAAGTACGGGTCGCCTTTAGGACCGCCGGTGTACCAGAGTTCGTAGCCCGAGCCGTTGTACAATACGAAAGGCGCGTATACGTTGTCGGCGGCGCTTACGATTACTGGGTTGCCGGCGTACCTCGTCCATGAAGAACCGTCGGTCGAAGTAGCCAAACCCAGCTCGAGTACTAAGACCTCGCTCCCTTCCACTCCCTCTAGATAGCCGCCGACGTAGAACAGCTCGAACTCGCCGTCCTTATAAACAACGCTTGGTTCGGCCGAAACCAACTCGTCCCAATCGCCCGGGCCGCCGAGGTCCAATACGGGGTTATTAGGGTCTTTAGTCCAGATCAACCCGTCCGACGACGTGGCGTGGCCGATGCGATAAGTAACTTCCGGCGACCATTCGCCACCCTCGGGCTCTCCCCGGGCGCAGTAATACATATGGTAATTTCCGTTCGCGAAAGTAATAAAAGGCGTTTCTACGTCCTCGTCGTCCCATTCACCGTCGGCGCCCAGCGGTAGGGCAGGCAACTGCCGTACCGTCCAATCTATTCCGTCGAACGACGTGGCGTACCCTATCTGGGTCTTGGTCCCGTCGGCGTTATATCCGAACCACATTTTATAAACGCCGTCTTCCTTCATCACGAACGGGTCGCTCTTCCAATGGGCGGTTGAACCGTCCGGAGCTTCGGGGATAACCGGGTTACCGGCGTACTTGGTAAACTCGACGGGCGTACCGCCGTCGCCCGGCGTCGTCCCGCCGTCGCACCCTATTAAAACCGATAATATGAGGACGGTTAATAAAACGGTTGCCCGAATATCATTATGCCGCGAAATCATAATCGCCGGATTATCCAAGTTAACTTTCGGAAACGGAAACGGCTTTCGCTTCCTCCTCAGCGTACTGCTTCAACTTCCGCTGTAGAGTCCGCAAGCCTATACCGAGTATCTGAGATGCGCGGGTCCGGTTCCCGTCCACCTCGGCCAGGGTCTTTTCAATAATGTAGCGCTCTACCTCGGCCACCGTCATGCCGACGCGAACGCCGCCGGAATCGTCGGACGCGGCCCGTTTTATCTCCGGCGGAACGTCGTCGGCGGTCAGCGTCTTGCCGCCGGCCATCACCATCATACTCTCGATGACGTTGCGAAGTTCCCGAATGTTCCCGGGCCAGGGGTAAACCCTGAGTAGCCACAAAGCTTCGTCGCTGATCCCCTTAACATTAAGTTTATTCTTCACGACGAACTCTTTGATAAACGCGTCCACCAACAACGGGATATCCTCGGTCCGGTCTCTCAGCGGCGGAACCCGTATAGTAACCACCTTTAGCCGGTAATACAAATCCTCCCGGAACGTTTTTTCGCCCGCGAGGTCGGCCAGGTCGACGTTGGTCGCCGCGACGACCCGCACGTCGGCGGTTTGGTCAGCGTCGCCGCCTACCCGCCGGAAGACGCCGTCCTGGAGCACGCGGAGTAATTTCACCTGGGTCGGCAGGGGGATCTCGGAGATTTCGTCCAGGAAAAGGGTGCCGCCGTCGGCCTGTTCGAAAACGCCCCGATGGCGCCGGATGGCGCCGGTGAAAGCGCCTTTCTCGTGGCCGAAGAGTTCGCTTTCCAGGACGCCCTCGGCCAGGGCCGCACAGTTTATCTTGACGAACGGTTTCTCCCGGCGCCGGCTGTTGTAGTGGATCGCGTCGGCGATGAGCTCCTTGCCGGTCCCGCTTTCGCCGGAGACCAAAACACTCGCGTCGGTGGGCGCGATGCGGGAGATAATCCTGTATATCTCCTGCATCGGTTTGGACTTGCCGATTATCTTGTCGAAGCTGTACCGGTCGTAAAGCTCGGCCCTGAGGCGCCGGTTTTCGATCTCGATACTGCGGCGTTCCAATGCCTTGCTCACGACGACCGAGAGCTTGTCGAAGTCCACCGGCTTCGTAAGGTACTCGTATGCGCCGCGGCGCGTAGCTTCCACCGCGCTCTCGATGGACCCGTAGCCGGTCAGGATGATAACCGGGACTTCGGGCCAACGCTCTTTGACCATCATCAGGAAGTCAATCCCGTCGACGCCGGGCAGCACCAGGTCGGCGATAACGACGTCGATCGCCTCCTCGTCCACGACGGTCAAGCCGAACTCAGCGTCTTTGGCGGTGTAGGTAGAGTACCCCTCGCCGGCGAGCAGTTCGGCCATCGCGTCGGCGCTGGCCTCGTGGTCGTCCACGATAAGTACGTTAACCAGACCTGTCGTGTTTTTTTGGGGTTGGGCCCAGTTGTCGTACCAGGGGCGGGCATATATCAAAAAACGGGAGGGGAAACAATTGATTAGTGGGTCTATCTTGCAAAACACCGCCCGATTTATCAGACGGTGTTTAACGGGCGGAGCATCGAACGCCGACTTTAGTAGGCGAAAAAAGTGGCGGCGGGGATAAACCGCGCCGCTTCTCGTAGGGTTCACTCTTTTACTTCCGCCGCCACCGCGTCCCGGTCGGCGTATCCTCCAATTCGATGCCCATCGCCGCCAGTTCGTCCCGTATCTCGTCGGCCCGCGCGAAGTCCTTCGCTTTGCGAGCCTTTTCGCGCTCGGCGATGAGCACTTCTACGTCCGCGTCCAGTTCGGCTTCGAGCGGGTTCATCACGTCGAGTATGCCGTCGAACTCCTCAAGTAATTCTTCCATTCTCCGGCGGCCGGCTTTACTCAACTCGCCGTCGTCCATCGCCTTGTTCCCGTCGCGAACCAGGTCGAAGACCGCCGCGAGCGCCTCGGCTATGGACAGGTCATCGTCCAGGGCGGCGCCGAAATCGTTGGCCGCTTTATCAATAGGTCCGGTAAAGTCGTCTGCGCCGTCGCTTTCGTATTCTTTAACGCGCCGGTAGAAGTCCTGCAAGCGCCGGACCGACTCGGCCGCGGCGTCCAGCAGCTCGAGCGTAAACGGAAGCTGGCGCCGATAATATGTGGACAGCAGGAGGTAACGTATCGCGACCGGGTCGTATCCCTCGGCGGTCAGGTCCCTCACGGTGTAAAAGTTGCCGAGTGACTTGGACATCTTCTCGCCTTCGCCCAGGATGAGGTGCTCCGAGTGGAGGAAGTATCGTACGAACGGCGACCCCGTGGCGCCCTCGCTCTGGGCGATTTCGTTCTCGTGGTGCGGAAAGATGTTGTCCACGCCGCCGGTATGGACGTCGAAGGTTTCGCCCAGGTACTTCATAGACATGGCCGAGCACTCGATGTGCCAGCCAGGGCGCCCGGCGCCCCAGGGCGAAGGCCACGACGGCTCGCCTTCGCGTCGGCCCTTCCACAACGCGAAGTCCCGGGCGTCCTCCTTCTCGTACTCGTCGACGGCCACGCGAGCGCCCGGCTTCACCTGCGAGATGTCGAAACCCGAGAGTTTGCCGTAACCGGGGAACGTGGCAATGCTGTAGTAAACGTCGCCCTCGGAGACGTACGTATGCCCCTTCTCCTCGAGCTTTTCGATCAGCTCAACCATCAAGCCGACGTGCTCCGTGGCCCGGGGGTATACGTGGGCCCGCCGGATCCGGAGCGTATCCAGGTCCTCGAAGAACGCGTCGGTGTATTGTTGCGTATAATCGCCCAGCGTAACGCCCTGCGCGCGGGACTTCTTGATAGTCTTGTCGTCCACGTCGGTGACGTTCATCACGTGCTTGACTTCATACCCGCGCCATTGGAGGTATCGCCGCAGCAGGTCCTCGAACGTATAGGTCCGGAAGTTACCGATGTGGGCGTAGTCGTGGACCGTCGGGCCGCAGGTGTACAACCCCACCTTGCCGGGCACGAGCGGTACGAACTCCTCCTTCTTCCTACTCAGCGTATTAAAAAATACCGTAGCCACGGCTCACCTCCTTTATAACGATTAACGGGTTTACAGGTCGGGGGAGTATAGCAACGGGGCGGGGGGAAATCACGGCAACGCGAGGTTCATCCCGCTAAGTTGTATAAAACCGGCCCTACGAGGCCGGTTCCGGCGACTCGTATGGCCGG
>CBDUXC010000070.1:0-8015 GCA_965371065.1 uncultured bacterium | reverse complement strand
TGAATACGGGTTATATGATATTTGCCCCATTTTTATATGCGGTTTAACCGGGCTTCCGTGGTAGTCGCTTCCGGCGGTTTTGACCAACCCAAGCTCGTCGGCGAGGCCGTCGAAGGCTTCTTCGTCCGCGGCGTCGTGATAGCTGCAGTAAACTTCGAGGCCGGCGATACCCGCGTTTATCACCCGGTTTATATCGTCGCGGTCTTCGGGCAGCGAGAACTGTTCGCCCGGGTGCGCGAGTACAGGCACGCCGCCGCTGTCCCATATTACGTCCGCGGTTTCGGCCGGCGACGGCCGTTCGACGGGAACGAAAGCCGGTTTGCCCCCCGACAGCACGTCCCGGTCGAAGTGGAAGTACGGCGCGTCCGTCTTCGGGCCTTCGTAAAGCTCGGCGAGCAAGGGGTGGTCCCGGTTCTCGGGTCGTTCCATGACCGCCATCGCGATAACGGGCCCGACGGGCGGAAGCCCCCGGGCGTAATATGCCACCCGTTTCTCGTCCAAAACCAGCCCCAGCTCCCGCAACCGCGCTACGCGACCCGCGGCCTGCTCGAGCCGCGCTTCGGTCAACCGATTTATCAATTCGGTTATTCGACCGGACCCGTGTCGTATAAAGTAACCAAGGATATGTAAATAGCCGCCACCGTGGTCCGCCGTCAGCTCGACGCCGGGAACAGTCTCGACGCCCGAGGACTTACCAGTTTCCGTGAACTCGTCGAGACCGTCAACGGTATCGTGGTCGGCCAACGCGACGGCGGTCAGCCCGAGTTCCGCCGCCATTTCGACCAGGCGGGCCGGCGGAACCTCGCCGTCGCTGGAGTACGAGCTGTGTACGTGAAGGTCTATCGGGCGGGAGTCCATAAGCGTGTCAAGTCATAAAGACTTTTACGGGACGTACGAAATCGCCGGTTACGCGACCGACGGCGGCCAGGCGGCCGTCAAGCACCAGTTTTACCAGGGCGCCGTCGTCCACGTCCGTAATCGGAAGCGGTACGTCTCTTCCGTGAACAAGGCCGGACGCGTCTTCGTCCGTTATCCCTAAGGCCGGGAAGTCGGGCAGCATCTCGGCCGCCGGTACGAACGCGTTATTCGCGCGCCATAGGTCCACGTCGCCTGTTTGCAGTTCGCTTACCGAAATCGCGCCGGTCAATCTGTAAGGGCCGACGTGTGTTCGCGTAAGCGCGACTACGTGGGCGCCGCAGCCCAACGCGTCGCCGATATCCCGCGCAAGCGCCCGAACGTACGTTCCCGACGAACATTCAACTTCGAAGGTTATTTCCGGCGGGTTGTATTCGACCGGCGAAATCGAATATATCTCAACTTCGCGGGTGGGCGCGTCAACGTCGGCGCCTCGCCGCGCGCGCCGGTACAAACGTTCGCCGTCTACTTTGACGGCCGAATACGCCGGTACTTTCTGGCGGATTTTGCCCTTGAAGCGCCCGAAAACGCTTTCTATTTCTTCGACGGAGAACTCGGCGACGGCTTTTTCCTCTACGACGGCCCCCGTCCGGTCGTCCGTATCGGTGGTTACGCCGAGCCGTACCCTCGCCCGGTAGGCTTTGTCGTACCCGGAAAGGTACTCCGCCAGTCGGGTAGCGCGCCCGACGAGAAGGACGAGCAATCCGTCGGCGAACGGGTCCAGCGTCCCCGCGTGGCCCACCCGTTTTATACTAAGAGCGCGCCTGGCTTCGTCCACTACGTCGTGGGAAGTCGGGCCGGACTGTTTGTTGACCAGCAACGCGCCTTCTATCCGTCTTCCGCCAGCCATTTCTCGCAGCGGGCGAGTACGGAACGCATCGCTCCGTCCAAGGGCCCGTTGATTTTACACCCGGCGGCTTCGTTGTGGCCGCCGCCGCCCAGCGATTCCGCCAGTACCCTGACGTTGATCGAGTCGCCCGAGCGGAAGCTGACCCGAACGTCGCCGTCTTCGGTCTCGCGAAAGAAGACGCCGAGGCGCATACCGGCGACCCGTTTCGTAACGTCGACTATGCCTTCGGTATCGGCCGGTTCGGCGCCGGTCGTCTCCAGCATTTCTCGAGTCGCGTACATATATACGATATCGCCGGCCCCGGCGCGGGACATAGTGCACAGTACCGCTCCGGACAGGCGATAGTGGCTCAGTTCCGAACCGCCGTAAAGGTTTTTTTCAACGTAGAAGGGTTTTACGCCCATTTCGACCAGTTCCGCCGCCGTCGCGAAAGCGTCAGCGGTGGCGTTGGTGTACGAGAAGCCGCCGGTATCGGTCAACAGGCCGACGTACAACGCTTCCGCCGCCGCCGATATTATTTCGTATCCGCTTTCTTTGAAGAGCGTATAAATCATATACGACGTCGACGGCGCGATCGGGTCGACCCAACTCGCGGTCCCGAAACCATCGTTGGATACGTGGTGGTCCACGTTTACGGTGGACGTTCCGTCGTTGAGGAGCTTCTGAGCGGTTTCCGGCAGCCTGTTAAATTCGCCGGCGTCAAGACATACCAGCAGGTCTACGGGTTTGTCCGGTTCCCACGGCTTGAGGAAGCGGTCCCAACCGGACAGAAAACCGTATTTCGCGGAGACGTTCTTCTGATGGATTACTTCGACGTTTTTGCCAGCTGCCGAAAGGATTTCGGCCACGCCAAGAACGCTCCCGACGGCGTCGCCGTCGGGGTTGATGTGGGCGGCGACGGCCACGGTCGTCGCCCGAGAAATGAGTTCGAGTATTCTAATCTTCGGGTCGGTTATCCGTCTCTCCGATTTCTTTCAGTAGTTCGTACACGCGCAGCGCCGAGCCGTAACCCCTGTCGTAATGGAACCTGATTATCGGTATCTGTTTGATTATAATGCGCGACGCGAGCAGCTTCTGAATAAAACCTCGCGAACGCTCCAGCGCCGAAAGGCTCACCGCGAGCTTCTTCTCGTCGCTTTCCGAAGAAACGTACACGTCGGCGTACTTGATGTCCTTCGAAACCTTCACCCGTGTTACGGTAACGAGGCCGATATCGGGGTTCATAAGCCGCTCGTCGATTATCTCGGCCACTTCTTCGTGTATAAGGCTGCTCAGACGGTCCGTCCGGCTGGGCGCGCTCATCGCCAACCACCTTCTTGGGATTTCTGTTCGTTTGGAATCCGTTAATCGAGCTGTATAACGTTTTCTTCGATGGATATATCCAGGTCGCCGAAGTTGGACTCAATAAAGTTGATTATCGAAGACGCGATGGAGTCGGCGCCCCGGCGCCCGTCGGCAATCCCCGCTATTAGCAACGACCCGTGCCGTTCGTCGTCCTGGTGGTCGTTCTCGATAACGGAAACGTTGAAACGGTTGCGCAGCCGATCCTTTATAGGGCGCATAACCGCCCTTTTCTCTTTCAAGCTGCGCGAACCGGACAGATTCAGGTCGGCGGTAATCAATGATAGATATACGGCCATTTAACGACTATTATGCAGGGCTTAAATGCCGGGCTACTTTCTTCTCTTCGATGACCTCGATTACGTCGCCCGCCTTGAACTCGCTGAACCCGTCTACGGTTAAACCACATTCCACACCCTGGTTTACTTCTCGGACATCGTCGGCAAAGCGGCGAAGGGACGCTACGGTACTTTCGTGCAGCTCTTCTTCTCCGCGGATTACTTTAACCCGGGCGTTCCGGTATACGCGCCCGGACTTTACGAAACAGCCGGCGATACGCGCGCCGCCCGGGGCGGCGAAGACCTGGCGCACTTCGATTTCACCCGTGGTCTCCAGTACGATTTCCGGCTCCAACAGACCTTCCAACGCGGCGGTAACGTCGGCGATGGCTTCGTATATCACCGTGTACAACCTTATCTCGACGCCTTCCCGTTCGGCCAGTTTTTTCGCCTTGCCGTCGGCCCCTACGTGGAACCCGATTATAACCGCCTGGGACGCCGACGCGAGAAGGACGTCGTTTTCCGATATCGTTCCCGGCGCGGCGTGCAGGACCTTCGTCCCCACCTCTTCGTTCCCCAGGCTTTCGATCGCGTCTTTAAGAGCTTCCACGGAGCCGACTACGTCGGCTTTGAGAATCAGGTAAAGCTCGTTTTTCTCGCCTTCTTTCAATTGATTGAACCAATCGTCCAACGAGAACACGTCTTCCTCGCGGAACACGCCTTTTTCGGCCGCTGCTATGTCGTCGGAGATTTGCCGCGCGAGTTTATAGTCCGGTACCACCGCCAGCATGTCGCCGCCCTCCGGCACGCCCTCGCAACCGATGATTTCGACGGCTTCCGACGGGTAGGCTTCTTTTAATTTATTACCCTTGTCGTCGGTCATCGCCCGTATCTTCCCGGCGACCGAACCGGCCAGAAACGCATCGCCTATCTTTACCGTCCCTTCGTTTACCAACAGAGTAATAATAGGCCCTCGGCCTTTGTCTATTCGCGATTCAATTACGACGCCGGAACCCCTCGCGGTGAAATCCGCGTCGAGTTCCATTACCTCGGCCTGGAGTAAAATAGCGTCCAATAGTTCTTTAGAGCCCACGTTCTTGGTCGCCGCCGTCTCGACGGCCAGTACGTCGCCGCCCATATCCTCGACGACCACGCCCTGGGCCGCGAGCTCCTGCTTCACCCGGTCAGGTTCCGCCCCCGGCAGATCCATCTTCGTTATAGCGACGACAGCCGGGACCTCAGCGGCGCGCGCGTGGTTTATCGCTTCTACTGTTTGGGGCATTACGCCGTCGTCGGCCGCTACGACGAGAACGGCAATATCGGTTATCCCGGCGCCTCTCGCCCTGAGCGCCGTGAAAAGCTCGTGTCCCGGCGTATCCAGGAAGGTTATACGCCCGTTAGGCGTCTCGACGTTGGACGCACCTATGTGCTGGGTAATGCCGCCCGATTCGGACGAAACCACGTTTGTCTCCCGAATCGCGTCGAGCAGCGTAGTCTTCCCGTGGTCTACGTGGCCCAGTACGGCTACAACCGGCGACCGCGGCCGGTAATCTTCCGTTATCTCCGCTTCGACCAACTCGAAACCCATTACTTCGACCAATACCTCCAGGTCGTCCGGCGGGATAAGGACCGTACGGTCGACGGACTCGTAACCCAACTCCAGAAGTTTCTCTTCCACCGTCTCGTAGGATTCGCCTACGCGGTGAGCGAACTCGGCGGCCAGCTCCGCGCCACTGACCGGAACCTTCTTCGGTATAATTTTCTTTTCTTTGGGTGGTAGGGTGGACGGGCGCCTTTTTCCGCGGCGCCGCTCTTCGCGCCTTGACTTACGGGGTAACCTGCGTTTTCGGCGTTTGGGCGCTTCGACTCCCGCTTCGTCCGGACGGCGACGTTTTTTCTTCCTTCGCGGGGGCGCTCCGGCTTTTTCTTTGGGTTCCTCGGTCGCCGGCAAGTCTATTTGCCCGATTATCTTCGCGGTCGTCTTCGGTCGTTCTATTACTTTGGGCTTCTTCTTGAGCTTCTCCGGTTTCGGTTTTTCTTCCGGTTCACCCTCTTCGGCCGGTTCGGCGACTTCAGCCGCCGCCGGCTCCTCGGCCGGCGGCTCTTCCGTTTCGGGCTCAGTTTCAACGGCCGCCTCGCCCTCAACCGCTTCGACCGCTTCCGGCGCCGGTTCGGGTTCTTCCCCAACCGCTTCAGTCTTCCGTCTCAAGCGGACGACGCGTTTGCGCGTCTTCTCGTCGCCCAGGTAGTCCTTCGGAAGGGTTTTCCCCGCACCCGACGCTTTCTGCTTGAAGAAGTCCCGGAGCTGTTTTTCCTCGTCTTCGGATACCGCGCTCGAGTGCGATTTAGCCTCGATACCAAGCCGCTCGCACGCCCGGAGCCCCTCTTTACTGGTTATCTCCAGTTCCTTCGCTATTTCGTGTATCCTCTTTTTCGCCACTTACCCTACCTCTAACCAGATCTCGGTATATATAAACGTGTTTGTTAATCGGTTTTTTCCGCGTCTTCGTCGGCGCTTTCTCCGTCGTCGGCCGTTCCGCCGCCGTCCGGTTCCTCGGAAGGCGGTTCCTCCGCTTCGGCCGCGTCGGTTTCCTTCTCGGCTTCGGCGGGTTCGCCTGGTTCTTCAGCCGCGCCTTCTTCCTCGGCCTTCGCTTCCTCTTCTTTACGCGCGGCTTCGGCCGCGTCGGTATCCTCCTCGGCTTCGGCGGGTTCGCCCGGCTCTTTAGCCGCGCTTTCTTCCTCGGCCTCCGCTTCCTCTTCTTTACGCGCGGCTTCGGCGGCCGCAGATTCTCCTTCGGTCTCGGCCGGCTCTTCGGTTTCGACGACCGTCTCCTCGCCGGCGTGTTCGTCGCCAGGGGTTTCGGCGTCGTCCGTCTCGCCGGCCGCTTCCGTTTCCGAATCTTCTATTAACTCAACGTCGGCCGCGGCACCGACTTCGGCCGCTTCCTCCGCTTCGGCCGCGTCGGTATCCTCCTCGGCTTCGGCGGGTTCGCCTGGTTCTTCAGCCGCGCCTTCTTCCTCGGCCTTCGCTTCCTCTTCTTTACGCGCGGCTTCGGCGGCCGCTTCCTCTTCGGCCCGGGCTGCCGCTTCGACGAGGTACTTCTCGGACGCTTCTTGTATCTTCTTGGCTTTCGTCAGCCCGATCCCGGGTACTTCGGTAATTTCATCCGGTTCGACCAAAAGTATGTCTTCCGCCGTCAAGAAACCTTCGACGAACATAGCCTCGGCCAGGCTTTCACCCACGCCCGGCAGCGACGTCAGGAACTCGAGGGCCGCGTCGGCTTCGTCGGCTTCTTTGCGGCGCAGCTCGTCCCTCTCGTTTTCGTTGTATATGTCGAGCCTCCAGCCGACGAGTCTGGCCGCGAGCCGCACGTTCTGCCCGTTCTTGCCGATGGCGAGCGAGAGCTGGTTCTCTGGAACGACGACGATTATCTCCTGATTGTCGTAATCGACCTCGATCCCCGTAATCTGCGCGGGCGAGAGCGCGTTTCTTGTAAGCTCCTCGATAGATTCCGAGTACCTCACGATGTCCACTTTTTCGCCCGAAAGTTCCCGAACGACCGCCTGGACGCGATAACCGCGCATCCCGACGCACGTACCCACCGGGTCCACTTTCGTGTCCGACGACCTTACCGCTATCTTCGACCTGGAACCCGCCTCGCGCGCGACCGCGACTATCGAGACGATACCTTCGTATATCTCCGGGACCTCCATTTCGAACAGTTTTAGCAGGAACTCGTCGGTGCTTCTGGAAAGCACTATCTGCGGGCCTTTGGGCGTATCCTTTACCTCGAGCAGCAGCGCGCGTACCCTGTCGCCGATCCTGTAGTCCTCGCCCGGAATCCGGTGGTTATAAGGCATTATCGCTTCGGTCCGTCCCAGGTCCACTATGAGCCGGCCCTTCGTCTCCCGCTTTACGGCCCCGGTAAGGACTTCGCCGACCCGGTCCTGGTACTCCTCGAGGATTATTTCGCGTTCGGCCTCCCGGATGCGCTGGATTACGACCTGCTTGGCGATTTGCGCCGCGTTCCGCCCGAAGATCGCCGGCGAGATTTCAAGGTCGAGCTCGTCGTCCAACTCGGCGTTTGGATATACTTCACAGGCTTCTTTCAGCGATATTTCCAAGCCGGGCCAGACTACTTCGTCCACGACCTTACGCCTGGAGACTATTACGGCCTCGTCATCCTCGACCAGTATGTGTATCTCCATCTCGGGTATGTCGAGATGACTCCGCTTTGACGCGGACGTCAGGGCCGCTTCCAACGCCTCGATGACGACACTCTGTTCGACGCCCTTAGCCCGGGCGACGTTTTCGATTATGCTCATTACGTTAAACTCGTCCATTTACCCACCGTTCGGTTCTCACTTGAATCCCAAGGATTTAATTCGCGTATAATAGCGTAGTAACAACTTATTTTCAATTGAAAGTTTCCGAATCCGCCGGCCGATTCATTTAGGTCTTTTTTTCCGCCGGCGCTTTTTCTTCGAACCGCCGAGACCCGGTACTACGACCTCAAGGTTCGCTTTCCTTATCGCGCGTAAGTCTATTTCCCGTTCTTCGCCGTTCACCGACAGGGTTACCGAACCTTCCCCGGCCCCCACGACATCGCCGATCACCACTTCGGTCCCCG
>CBDUXC010000069.1:0-8028 GCA_965371065.1 uncultured bacterium | reverse complement strand
GGTCGGTCGCTTTAATCGCGCGTTCGAGGCGCGTGCGGTCGGCGTCCCGGTCTCTGATACCGGCGGGTTTACCCGCCGGTGCTTAACGTGCCGAAGGCCGCGAACCCCGGCTTTAGCCGGGGAGCAGGTTGACGAATTCCCGCCGACTGAAGTCGGCGTTCGCCGCTCCGCGGGTTATGCACCGCCGGATGAATCCGGCGGGATCAAACTACGCCGTCCCCTCCACCAACCGTAGCCACTTCGCGGTAAAGCTGTACAGCTCAATGCAGGGCCGGACCTTTAGGTCTGGCCACCATATTCTCCTACACGATTAAGGCGGTCGTACCTGAAGGTACGACCCTACAACGGCGCGCGCCAGGCGCGTGCGGTCGGCGTCCCTCCTGGCGGCGGCCAGCCTCTTGTGCAGGTCCAGCACCTCGTCCACCAGCTCGACCGTACGGTCGTGTTCAGTTTAACTTCCTATATTCGGTTTTACCGAGGTCGTAATCTCTCTGAAATAAAAAACGGTTCAACAAGGGGCTTATTTCGCGACCGAGGGGACCGAAATCGCCGCAAGCGACACCGAAAGCGTGTATCACAGCTATCGCCCTTGCGAATTTCTCAACTGCTATTTTCAATTTTGTATTCACGCAGCTATATAATTCTTCGCGCTTCTCTTCTCTACACAAGTCCATTAAACGTTCGTTTTTTGCTATTAAATACGTCTCGATCCATAACCAAACTACATTTGGGTTCGGGTATTTTGACTTCGTATTTTGTATTTTATCTAAAGTATAATACCTACCGCTTTTACTGAAATCCGTAAGGAGTTCTAAAAGGCCGCGTAACAACTCGTCGTTTTTTAAGAAATCTAGTTCTTTCGTGATTGTCGTATTTTCAGGGGAACATTCAATAGGTTCGATGATAGCGGTAAGTTTAACTAATAGCTTTTTCAAGTCGTGGCCTTCTTCCCGTACGTCGTAAGCTTTGCCTTTAACTTCCCCGAACTCGCCTATTACCCTTAAGCATAATAAGCATTTAAGTAACCTTTCAAAACCTGACGATATCAAAAGAATAGCGGCGTGGTAGAACGTATTCGTAAAACTTATCGTTTCTAACTCGGCTAAGCCCTTATATATCAATTTAATAGAATTATCTACTTCTTTAGATAAATACAATTCCTTCAATTCTCTATCGTTCATTACGTTGTTTCCACCACCCTAATCTCCTCGTCGGTCAAGTCGTACAGCTCATAGACCAGCGCGTCTATCTTGCGGTCGGTTATTTTGACGTTACGATGATTACTATTATTAAGCCAGGTTACGGGGAGTCAGGTATAGATATGCCACAGAATTGGCACTCTGTCCGGTTAATAAATAACCAGGCGAAAATACATAAGTATTTTTCTCACTATTGTTCGTATAACATGAGAACGATAAGTATGAATATACGTGGCGGGTATAATAATCACAACTACTCTCCAGCCTCAATATTCTGAATATGGTCGACATTACCAAATATAACTTCGTATGTTTCCTTATCTAAACCCACACTAAACCATAATTTTATTTCCATCCGTTTTTTTCCACCAACGAAATCTAGTGACCCGTCAAAATCATATATTTCTGGTAGTCTTTCGGAAAGAAAGAAATCGGCCACTTCATACTGTTCCTCTAAAACAATATCCAAATTAATAGAAGCGTGTATTAGGATTATCTCATCAGATTCCAACAAACGCACGGACTCTACATCTATAGTACCTACTTTATCTAGGTCACTTACCGAAATATCCCCGACTCCTTCTTCTAACCCATAAAGATATGTACCTAGTGATGCAACATTCAAGAGGAACTTAATATTATCATCGACCCATCCGCTAAGGTTAAACTCCTCAAGAGCACCTCTAGATAGCCTTTCTTTTATTGACTCTAAGTTTTTAAGTTTAGGCGTTATTATTTTATCACTAAATTGACCTAAACTTCTATATAGAATTAAACGGGTTTTATCAATCCCCTCTTTTTCAAGTTCTTCTTGCAATTCTAGATCTATTGAAGCATCATTACCGAAGTCGCTATCACCCGTGATAAAAGCTACAGTATCAGAACCAGTCATTAGAAGGGATTTTACCGATTGCCAAAGAAGGAAGTCTCGATATCCGAACCCATTCTTTTTAAACGATTTCCTTCTAAAGAATTCGTATTGTACTACATCCTTATGTAGGATTTCAGGGTAAGGTAGAATATTGGCTTTTGCTATATCTAATTTTGACGTTAGATGTACGCAATAAATATTCACTTCTGATTCTATCTCACCGTTAGTAATTAACTTTCCGACATCCTTTTTAATAAGCTTCTTAATAGTCTCTGACCGTTTGTGAAACCCCTCTACTGCTTCTCTGAGATTTTCGTAAAACTTGTTTACTACCTCATCTATAACTACCTCCGATATATGGATAGTGGCAGGGATTTTGGTATACTCACTTAAGAACACTCGGAAACCCGTACCTTCTAGGTAGAAATCAGCAATAAATACGTTAGAATCCATTATTATTCTCATAATCTATACCTTTCAAAAACGTTTATAATACCGACTTCCCTATCCTGTTAATATACCGAACTAATCCTATCATTTACTTTCTTAACTGTGGTTTTGATAGCTCTTTCTATTAGAGATTTATCTGAGTCTGATTTAACAGACGGTAAACGTTTTTGGAGGTCTAGCATCTCGTCCACCAACCACGCATTACGCTTTTTTCTTAGTTTTCTTTTTATACGTTTTCCTTGCCTTATCAAAAAACCTATTGTTTTTTTCGTAACTTTCGATTATCCAATCTACAAAAGCTTCGCTATATTGTTTCGGTCCGTATTCCGATGCAAAACAGTATTCGGAACGTTTTTCGTTAATATTATATTTCGTTCTTATACTTAATATATCGTATTGATTTATCTTTCGTACGCCTGCTAACCGTTCGTTAACTTGTTCGATAACTTCTTTTTGTCTATAAGGATAGATTTTATCCGTATCCACCCTAACACCAAGAGCTTCGGGATCGGTTACGATCCTATACGTTTTATCAATAATACCTGCTTCTGAGTACTTGCCCATAGTAAGTACTTCGACTATCGAGTTTGAAGGGGCTGTTATTACTTTCTTTACATTACCTAGCCATGATTTCCTTATGTTTTCTAATTCCCTTTCGATTACTTTTCTTATATCGCTCGAATTTCCTGGTTCGCTTTTCGCCCCGTGCCTAAAATAAACCGTTCCTTTCGAAAAAGCCGTTTTTTGCTTATCGCCGGCTTTATATGTACCGGGGCGAATGAAAACCATCGGAATAGAAATACCGAAAACCATCAATACACCGAGGGTAAACCCTTTTTTATCAATTTCTCTTATCTCGAAATCCGAGTATTGAACACCCGTATATTTATTTATCTGGTCCGTTAATTTAGCAGGATCGTATTTTAGAATAGCAGATACATCGAAACCCGATGGATCTCCGTTTTCTTTAACGCCAAATAGGATAACGCCTAAACCCGTATTCGCCATAGCTACAACGTCTTTTATTACCTCGATTAGCGCTCCGGGTGTGTTTATATCGAATTCCTTCTTAAACTCGACGTATTTGGATTCCCTTTTCGCCGACTTGGCCTTGGAGAACATTTCTTCTATCGTTTTCAACCCTATCCCCCCTCCACCACCTCAATCTCCTTTTCCGTTAGCCCGTACAGGTCATATACCAGCGCGTCTATCTTGCGGTCGGCGGCTCCGTTACCAGCGCATAAACCACCGCGGCCGCCGGACCGGCGAGAACAGCCAACCGACGAACGAACGCCCCAGCGGCGTCGGCGCCATCGCGAGCTTCAACAGCGGCGGAGCTATGAACGTCGTGGCCGCCATAACCACGATGACCGCCGCGAACATCGAGTCGGTAACCACGCCGGTCCGCCGCCCGAACTCGGCGAAGATGAAGCCCACTTCGCCCCGGGGAACCATCCCGATGCCAACGGTCATCTTCCGTATCTCGCGCGACCAGACGGCGTAACCGCTCAGCACCTTGCTGACTATCGCTACGAGGAGAAGGCCCCCGCCGATGAGAAGCACCGGGTGGTTGGCCGAGTCGAAGGGGTTGAAGTACCGGACGTTGACCGCGGCGCCTATTGAAACGAAAAATATGGGCGTGAAAAATTCCGATATGGGGTAAAACGCTTTCTGGAAAAGCTCGTATTTATCGGTTTCCGCCAGCGCGAGGCCGGCGGCGAAAGACCCGACTATGACCGCCGAGCCGGCTTCTTCGGCCAGCAGCGCCCAGAAGAACGCAAAGCACATCGCCGTTACGATGAGGGCGCCCTGGACCCGCATTCTTACGACGATACGTATAAGCGGTTTGGCCAGGAATATTCCCGCGACTATCGCCAGGGCGAAGAAACCGATAGCCGAGACCGTCGTCCACGTTATCTTTCCCCAACTGACAACGCCGGTAAGGGCCAGGTCGCTGACTACCGAGAGAATTATCAAGCCGATTATATCGTCGAAAACGGCGGCGCCCAGGATGATTCGCGCTTCCTTGGTCTTCATCTTCCCCAGGTCGGTGAGTATTCGGGCGGTGATACCGATGCTGGTCGCGGTGAGCGCCGCGCCCACGAAGATCGAGGTCGTCCTGGGGAGGTCGAGCATTTCGCAGAAAGCGAATCCGCCGGCGAAAGGCAGAACGACGCCGGCCGCCGCCACCATCGCCGATTTAACGCCTACTTCGCTCAGTTCGCGGATGTTGGTCGCGAGACCGATACGGAACAGGAGGATGATGACGCCTATTTCGGCGAGGAGGCCGATGAAGTTTCCCGCCGACTCCGAATGGGGGATAAGGTTCTCGAAGAACCAGTTGACGGCGGCCGGGCGCCCGACGGCGGCGAAGAACTCGTCGAGGAGACTGACGGCTTCGCCGCCGGCGCCGACGGCCGGGACGAACCCCAGGACGCTGGCGCCCAGGACCATCCCGGCGACCAACTCGCCCAGAACCGCCGGTTGGCCGACCCGGTGGGCCAGCTCGCCCATCAGCTTCGCGAAGCCCAGGATTACTATCAGTATAAATAGAAACTCGGCAAGAGCCATAAGTCGTTTATTGGTATAAGTATAAGTGGTTGCCGGAATATACGTTACTCGGGCGGGCGTATCAACTTAAAATTCCGGTGTTCGCCTATTTTCCGGCCGAGTACGTTCCGCTCGAGCCACCCGAGGAAGCGCTGCCCGAGCCGGTCGTGGGAGTGTTCCAGTTGTCCCAGGTTCTCCGGGGTCCATCCGGCGGCCGAGATGCGTTCGGCCATTACGGCCGGATGCGTTCCGCCGAAGGGTACGGTCGAGCGCATTGGGCCGTAGTCGAATCCGTCCATCGCTTCGGGTAGTTCGGACGCCACCCACTCGTCGTCGTGCCACAGGCGGTGAAACGCTTGCATCTTCGCAAGCATCACTTCCGGCGGGCGGACCCAGCCGTAATGAAATATCCGCGCGCCGGAGACGACGGCCCGGGGTTTGCGCCCGGCGACGCGAAAGCCCTGGGCGTCGCCGAAGCGTCGAAGCTCCGGCATGTGGCGGACGACCCGGACGTCCCGGGCCTACCACTTCCGGCTGCGCTGGACCGTGAAGTAGGTCCCGTAGAAGTGGAGGTAATCGAAGACCAGCCCTTCGACTTCGGGCGTGTCCGCGTATCGCTCGGCGAGCCCTCGGATTCGCGTAAGGTCGTCTTCGTGGACCACTTCGTCGGCCTGAAGGTAAAATACCCACTCACCCTGCGCGTGGCCGACAGCCTCGTCGGTTTTCACGGCCAGAATACGGCCGCCTTCGCGGAGCGTCTCGTCCCAGCCGCTTTCGTAAACGTGCACCTTCGGGTCGTCGATAGAGCGCGCCACCGACAGCGTATCGTCTTCGCTTTCGCAGACGAGGAGGATATACTCGTCGACGATCGGCAGGATAGAGCGGACAGCTTCGACCAGAGGGTAATCGAACTTGACGGCGTTCCGGACGAAGGTTACGCCGGAGATGAGCGGGTTGTTATCGGATTTGCCCACGGTGTGTGTAAAGAGAAAAACGGAAGACCGTATCGTACCTTATTCAGGCGAGATAATATCATAAGCGGCGCGTACGGGGAATAGGAATAAGGTGGGTACGCTGTTATAAAAAGCGGCGCGGATAAACCGCGCCACTTCTACAACTTTGTCGGGTAGCGGGGACTTACTGAACGCGGCTGTGCCGCTCCCCGTCGGCGGCGTGCCGCTCCCCGGCGGCGTGCCGCTTCCCGTCGGCGGCGTGCCGCTTCCCGTCGGCGTTTGGAAAACCGCCGCTACAGTCTTAGTATTTTATTTTGGACGAAGCTCCTGAGCTTAGTCTACATCAATCAACAACCACCATCTTCCGCGCCGCGCTGAATTCGCTTGCTTCAAGCCGGTAAACATACACTCCCGGCGCAAGCCCCGAGACCGTCCGCTCGTGGGCGCCGATAGTCAGCGTTTCGTTAACTACGGTCGTAACCTTCCGGCCCGTCAGGTCGTAAACGGTCAACGTTACTTTAGCGTCCTCCGGCAGGTCGAAAGCGCTGACCGCGCTTCCGCTCGCCGGGTTCGGGCGGGACTGATACAGTGCGTACGTTGTCGGCAGGGCGCCGTTCCACGTGCAGTCCACAGGGCCGAAGGTTTCGCTTGAGCCGCCCACGTCTATCGCCTCGAGCCAATAGCTGTAGGTTATGTCCCTCTCTACCGCCGCATCGATATACTCGTACGGCGATTCGCCCTTTATTAAATCGGCGTTGAGCTTATCGCGGGAATTAACCGCTTTCCCTTCGCCCGGGCCCGTGGAGCGGTACAGGTTAAAGCCGGTTACTTCGTCGGCGCATTCCCAACTGACGTTGATGCCTTCGTCTACGCCTTCGGCCGTAAACGACGTTACGTTAATGTCGGCGTAAGGGTCCCGAATCGTGAACGCCCAGTATTCGTCCGGCCCGGACCAGGTCTCGTACAAGCCGTCTGACGCGCGGATTTTCCAATAATAGGTCTCGCCGATTTCGAACTCGCCTTCGTCGAATGCATAGGTGGAGTCGGTAAGGTCGTTAATCTCCTCGTGGGGGTCGAAATCTCCGTCGGTCGAGTACCAGACGTCGTACGTTATCGCCCTGAAGCCGCTTGAAACCGTTGATCCGGCGCGAGCCGATTCGTTGATTCGCGCTCGTTCATCCGCCGAGTCCTCCCAATCCAAGGTGACGGGTTCATCCAGGATAAAACCGTCTTCCGGCGATAGTAAATTAAAGAACGCCGGCGGATCGTTGTTTATCGTGAAGTCCATCGACTCGGTAACCTCGTTGCCGTAGAAGTCTTTGGTCCGGACGTAGAGTGTATAATCGCCGTCGGGTAGCGTCGTGCTGTCGAAGTAGTAGTCTTCGTCGCCCATTTCGGCGAACCCGTCGCCGTCGGTGTTCGTAACGACGAAGTAGAAGTCCCGGTTAGTATAATCGCCCTGGGTCATCCATTGACCGGCCCGTTTATACACAACGGTCGTTACCGTGGATTCCGCTGGAACGGGGCCCGTGAACACGATGAAGAGGGTCTCCGGTACGGACCCGCCGTCGCCGTCGATCCACCACACGATTTCGTAGGGAACCAGGTCCCAATAGGTATCGACTATCTTATCGGATATCTTGGCGATGATATCGACCTGACCGGTTACTTCGCCCGGGTCTACCCGCGTCGTGCTGTTGTCCTCGCAAAAGGAGAACATCTGGTCGGTCTCCGATTCGTGGAACTCGGGCGCCTGGTCGTCGTCGGGAGGGTCCATGAAGTCTATGGCGTTGTCGATACAATCGTACCAACCGCCGACGTATTCGCCTCTGGTAAAATGGACGTGGTGGAAGTCCGACGTGGGCCACGTCGCGATGTCTCCCATGTAAGCGTCTACCGGGACGAAATCGCCCTCGACGAACGGAATCGTCGCGTACGTGATGTGCCAGTACAACCATCCGTCGTTGTCCGATCCGTCAATTTCGTAACTGGTTATCATCCCCGT
>CBDUXC010000068.1:0-8074 GCA_965371065.1 uncultured bacterium | reverse complement strand
CGTAATGCCAGGAATACGACGGTTAAAACAATAACCACGGCGCTCATCGCCATCGCCGGGCGCCCGAGCTTGATAAAGTTATAGTTTGAATTCCAGAAAAGCCGCATAGTTTTTACCTTCTATTTAACCTTTCGGGTTACCCCGTCGAAGAGTCCTTTTTCCAGTTCTTCCCGCCAGCCGTCGGCGGTCGGCATAAACGGTTCGTACGTAAGGTCGTAATGGATCGGTGTTATCGTTACGTAACCGTCTTTAATCAGCTTCAGATCGTCGTCGGGCCGCTCGTCCTCGTTGAGCATCCGTTCGACTCCGAGCCACAGGTATCGGTTCCCCCTTGGGTCGGTCCGCTCCTCGTAGTAGTCGTCCAGCACGGCGCGGCTCTGGCGGGCGACGCGGACGCCTTTAATCTCGTCGGCCGGGAGGTTAGGTACGTTTACGTTGAGTAAGACGCCGGGCGGAAGCCCCTCGGCCAATATCTTTTTTACGATTACTTCCGCGAAACCGGCCGCCGCACCCCAGACCGGGTCCGAGAACGTATCGAGCGATATAGCTATCGACGGTATTCCGAGTATCGTTCCCTCGGTGGCGGCAGAAACGGTGCCCGAGTATATAACGTTCGTACCGTAGTTACCGCCGAGGTTAATGCCGCTTACGACGACGTCGGGGCAACACTCGTCGAAGGCTTTGATGGCGACCTTGACCGTGTCAGCCGGGGTCCCGTCGACCGCGTACGCGTCCGCGCCGTCGAGTTCAGGCAAGTCCTCGCGCCAGACCCGAAGAGGGTCCGTCATCGTAATCGCGTGCCCGACGGCCGAGCGTTCGTGTTCCGGCGCGACGACGAATACCCGGCCGACGCGTTTCATCGCCCGGACCAGGACGGCGAGCCCCGGCGCGCGAATTCCGTCGTCGTTGGTCGCGAGTATCTGTATGTCGGCCGGCGCCACGACCGCGCATAGTATATTAAAGCCGGGGCGAAATCAAGGGGAATATAGGCGACGCCTGTCCGTAGACGTGCTTGTAAAAGCGTCATAGAGTTTAACTTAAAGGAGATTGGCAATCTCGGCCACAATTAAGACGGCCACAATTAAGACTTATAATACTACTTTAATCTCCCCTTCCACCGCCACCAACCCCCGTCCCGTCTTACATACATAAGCATATGACCCAACGCCCGCGTCGGCCGCGGCCCGCAGAGCCCGGGCGAAGGTCGGGTCCGTACGCTCGTTGGGCCGTACCTCCCGGCAGTCGGGCCGCTGGACGACGAAGACCGCGGCCCCGCCGGGTCCCAGCTCCGTCAGGTACTCGACGTGTTTAGTACCCCGGGCCGTCGGCGCGTCCGGGAAAAAGCCGACGCCGTCTTCGACCAGCGTAACCGATTTCACTTCGACGTGGAGGGAGTTATTTTGTTCGTTCTCGAGCAGGAAGTCGATACGGCCGCGGGGGACCTTTACTTCGCGCCGGGCGATTTCGTAGCCGGCGAAGGCGGGTAAGGCGGGCAGGGCTTCGGCAAAGAGGTCGTTGGCCCGCGCTCCGCCGATGTACACCCAGACGCCGGCGTGCTTGACGGCGGCAAGAGTGTATCCGGTAACTCGGTTGGGGTTGGGCGACTCCACGAGCAGACCCGGGCGCCCGGGCGTAAGTAGCTCCGCCAGGCGCCCGGAATCGGGAACGTGGACGTACTCGCGTTTACCGTTTATTAGTACGTAAGCCGCGAACCTGTTCGGTCGTTCGACGAACTCGCAATCATGGAGCGGACCTTCGAACCGCATCGTTTACGCCGCTTACTCCTTTTTTGTGGCGGCGTACTGCATTACGATGTCTACGATTTCTTCCCTTGACAGCGTGGTGAAGCGGTCGAGGGCCGCGTTTATCACCCTGGATCTGGAGAGCACCAGGTTCTCGCAGTACTTGTCGAGACGGCCGAATATCTTCTCATCCATCCTGAACGTTACCGGGACACTGTCTATCTTTTTCCGTGCCATTATTTACGTGCTCCTTTCCTAATCGAAACGTTAAATTTATAACTTTAATATATGGAGGCATATTTACGACTAATTATTTGTTTCTAAGCGCGCCGACGAGTTCGCACGCGCTGCTAAACCCGGCCCGTTCGATATATTCGGCCAGGCCGGCGACCGTCGTTTCGGGCGCCCGCGAGTCGCTGAATAGCGCGGTCCCCATTTGCACCAACGATGCGCCGGCAAGCATAAAGGACGCGACGTCCCGCCACCCGGCGGCGCCGCCCGAGGCGATTATCGGTACGTCGACGGCTTGAGCGGTTAGATGAACCAACCGCAACGCGACCGGGAAGACCGCCGGACCTGAAAGGCCGCCGTACGTGTTGCCCAAGACCGGCCGGCGTTTTTCTACGTCTATCGCCATTGCCGGGATAGTGTTTGCGACCGTTAACGCGTCGGCGCCCGTTTCTGCGGCGGCTACGGCAAACGGGGCTATGTCGCTCACGCCGGGCGAGAGCTTTACCCAGAGCGGTTTATCGGTTGTAGCTCTACACGCCGAGACGACTTCGGCGAGCGTGCTTATGTCCGTCCCGAAGGCTACGCCGCCTGATTCCACGTTGGGACAGGAGACGTTTATTTCGAGCGCGGCCACCCTGTCGGATTTATCCAGCGACGTACAAACTTCGGCGTATTCGGCGGCCGTCCGTCCAACTACGTTCGCGACGACTATAGTATCGAGACCTTCCAACGCCGGGAGTTTCTCGTTCAGGAACGCGTCCAGCCCAACGTTCTCCAGCCCGATGGCGTTAAGTATCCCCGACGGCGTCTCCGCCAGCCGCGGCGGCGGGTTCCCGGACCAGGGTTCGCGGGACACGCCCTTGAGCACGACCCCGCCGAGCTTCTCGAAGTCGCAAAGCCCGTCCCACTCGGTCCCGTAGCCGGCGATACCCGACGCGACCATTACCGGGTTGCGGAACTTAATACCGGTTACGGTTATAGAAAGGTCCATCATATTTCGGCCGCCCGGTAACGCTCCCAGTCAATAACGTCCATGTCGAAGACCGGGCCGTCTTCGCAGACCATTAGATACTCTTTCCCGCTGGCTTTTACCGGCTTAACGGGTATAGCGCAACCGCGGCAAGCGCCGGCCCCGCAGGCCATACGCGCTTCGAAGGAGCCGTACGCGGGTATTTCCGCGGCGGCGGTTATTTCATATACGCGTTTGAGCATCGCCGGCGGACCGCATGCGACGACCGTGTCGCAGGCTATGTCGGTCAACAAGTCGATAACCAGTCCGCGATGGCCCAGCGTTCCGTCGTCGGTAGCGATTTTTACCGGCGCGTCAAGGTCCTCCAATAATTCGTAAAACCCCGTGTCCCACTTCGTCGTGGAGCCGAAGTAGACCGCGTATATCCGCCGCGCGTTTTGCTTCGCGAACAGGTATAGCCCCGCGGCGCCGATTCCGCCGGCGACGACCGCGATACGTTCGCCCGGGATCTCCTGTGATTTGCCGAAAGGACCGGTGGTTTCTATACCGGTACCGGTCGGCGCCGCCGCTAAAATTTCTGTACCTTTACCGGCGGCTTTAACGAGTATTTTTATTCCGCCTTCTTTTTCGGGGACTATATCAAATACGCTGAGCGGCCTTTTCAATAATAAGTCGTTGCGCCCCGGTACGCCGACCATCGCGAACTGGAAAGGGCGGGCGTCGGCGGTGAAGGGCGCGAGCGTTATTTCGTAAACGTCCGGCCCGAGCAAGCGCTTTTCCGTAAGCTCGCATTCGAATAGATTACGGTTCGGTTTGCCGGTATTCACGTCAATTCCTCACCCGCGCGAGCATCACCAGGCCGATTAACAGAAACAGCACGTCCGGGAAGAAGGCCGCCGCGGCCGGGCTCAGGGTTCCGTCCTGGCCCAGGGCCCGCCCGACGGCCAGGGCGCCCCAGAGCCCGAACCCGAGCAGTACCGCCAACCCGAAGCCGAAAGCCATACCCGAACGGTGGGACTGGAGCGCCAGCGGCGCGCCGAGAAAGATGACCACCAGGTTCGCCAGCGGGACCGAAAGCTTCAAGTACAGTTCGACTTTCTCCCTCGTCGCGTCGACGCCCGACTCTTCCAGGTTCTTAATGTACGAAACGAGCTCCAGGTACTGCATCGCTTCCGGGTCTTTCTCTTCCTGGAGGAAATCTTCGGGTCGTTCGGGAACGTCGATGTATTTCTTCGAGAATTCTTCTACTTTAATAGAACCGTCGCGTCGGAATGTCCTTATCATCCCGTCTTCGAAACGCCAGCGGCCGTTACGCCAGACGGCCTTCCGGGCGATCGTCCACTTCTTCAGGTTACCTTTTTCGTCGCGTTCCATTATGCGGACGTCGCGCATCTGGTGTCGGACGCCGTCGTAGACCTTAATGTAGTAGAAACGGCCTTCGGCGCCCTTGTAAACCAGGTTGATGCGCCTTATCGTTTTAAGGAGAGGGAGTCGCTCGATGTAGACGCGTTCAATTTCCTCGGCCTTGGCGTTGGCGTACGGTACGACGGTTTCGCCGAAAATAAATACACCGACGCTGATGATGAACGCGGCGCCGACCAGCGGCGCGACGACACGGCGGAAGCTGATGCCCGAGCATATCATCGCGACGGTCTCCGAGTTCCGCGAGAGAGCGCCCAGCGAAAAGAGTATCCCCAGGAGCACCGCGATAGGGTTCATCCATTTGAGGATGTACGGGACGAGGAAGAGATAGTACTGGGCGATAATAAAAACGCTCACGCCGTACTCAAGGAACTTGGATATTTTCTCGAACAGGTTGACGACGACGAAAATGGTTACGAAACAGCCGATCGCGACCAACCACATTCGCGAGAACTCGCGAAGGATATATCTGTCCAATATCCTTAAAGGAAATCGCATAGACGGTGGTTATAATTACCGCATAATATAATTGTCGTAGCTAAAAGGCAAGTAAAAAATTACGCGCCGTTTCGTTTTTCATATCGGCGCGTTATAGTCAGCGTTTTAAGCGGCCCTGCGGTTCAATCGTTCATACGGCGTTCTTGTAACGCGTCGTCCAGCCAGCCGCACCGTATGTCGGTCATGTGGTCGAAGTCGGGGACGTACGGTTTGATATCGAGGAGGGGCGTTCCGTCGAGTACATCTACGCCTGCTACCCGCAAAGTGTTCCCTTCACGCCCCAGAAGCCGGACGACAGTGAGACCAATACCGTTCGGGCGCCGGGGCGACCTGGTCGCGAAGACGCCCTTGAGCTCGTCCACCAGAAACGGTTTAACGATGAGGGCCGGCGGCTTCGCTTTATGGAACCTGTATAATAGGATAAGGTGCGAGAACCCGGCTACGTCCGCCAGGCCGTCGGCGTACTCGTCGAAGACCTCGACGGTTCCGTCCGCGTCCGGCTCGAACGCTCCCTGAATCGGCGCGTCGGCCGGTTCGCCAAAGGGCGTACGGATTATACCAATAGTTTTTATCGTAAACTCGCGTTCCATTCTACGCTGTCTCCGTGTTGCGTAACGTTTATAGTTTGACACGGGGATACTATCGCACTACAATCGCGTTAGCAAGGAGAGAAAAACGTGGAAGCATATAAATCGGAGTTGTTGGAAGCGGCCCGGGCCGCCAGGGAGAACGCGTACGCGCCGTACTCGGGCTTTCGGGTCGGCGCCGCGGCCCTGGGCGAAGACGGGCGAATGTATACCGGCGTAAACGTCGAGAACGCGTCGTACGGGCTTACGGTTTGCGCCGAGCGGAACGCGGTCGCGGCGGCCGTCGTCGCCGGGAACCGCCGCGTTAGGGCCGTCGCGATATCGACGGACCGGCCGGGGACTATGCCCTGCGGCGCGTGCAGACAGGTTATACGGGAAATCGGCCCCGATGCCGTCGTAATCGTTGACGACGAACCGGAGCCGAGGGTATATGAGATGGGGGAACTGTTACCCGATGCTTTCGAACGACCGGGTAAATAACGGTCAGGTATAGCGTAAAGCTCCCTTTAGAAGAGGGCTTTGAGAAGTTCCCGGTTATTGTTCCTTATATAAACAAATAAAGCGGTTAATACCGTTCCAGCGGTTTAAGAATACAGGTATCCCTGTTTACGGGTCCGTAAGTCGGAATCGGGAACGGGTTGCTTACTATGGTGTACTGTACCCCGTCTATCTGATAAACGGTCTTTACCCGTACGGTATCTCCGGGCGAAACGTCCCCTTCGCACGTGAACTCGTAATATCCCCAGTTATTGGTCGTGGTTTTTAGATCGTATAGATTACCCGGCAGCTTGTTCAAGTAGATATCGGCGTTGGGCGCGAAAAAATAAGTATGGACGTCGTTGTGGAAAACGATGCCGTAGATGTATATGTTCTGTTCGCCGTTCGAGTCCCGGCTTAAATACAGGTCCGGGTGGTTCTCGAAATCTTCGATACACCAGATACCGGCCGTATGCCCATCGAGAGAGATAGGGTACGGCGGAACTACGTCCACAAACGGGTAATTTACTTCGTTGATTACCGTTTCGGGATATCGTGCATGTTCGTGAGCGTAGCAAGGCCATTCTGGGCCCCATGCGATTCGGCAATGGTAATCGTTAAGACGGCCGTCCGCGTCCTCATACCCCTCTACTTCCGAAGCACAAAACCAGGTTACGAAGTGTTCGAACTTAGCACCGACGAGGACGTCGTTTGTACGCTCGTCCTCGGTATATTCGCCGTCGTCGTTGAAGTCAACGTAAAGGAGCCCGAAGGTATCGGTCCCGTAAGGTAAGCTGGGCGGCGGCCAAGAAGTTCCCCCGCAGCTCGGTATCGGGTTAAGTAGTCCCGGGCCGATAAGCAATACGGACGAAAGGACGACGAACGTGGTTACGGTTTTTCGTGTTTTCATAGCTTTCTCCTCTCTGTTTACGGTTAACGTTGATTAGTCGTTTTTCTGACCTAATTTACTAACAGACTATCTAGCCTACCTGAACATCGCTTTTAACTCGCCTAAGGAAACCGGCGCGACGGCGTTGTCCTCCAGGACTATAACCCAGATGTCGTCGTTGCCGGACCGGTCCGATTGAAAGACGAGCATAGTGCCGTCGGGCGACCACGAGGGAAACCCGTCGTTCGCGGGGTCCGTAGTTATTTGCGTACAGGGCCCTCCGCCGGCCGGTACGGTCCAGACGTCATGGTTACCGTTGCGGTCCGAGTGAAAGGCGATCGTCGTGCCGTCAGGGGACCACGACGGGGCTCCGTCGTGGGTCGGGTCCGTGGTTAATTGCGTCGGCGTACCGCCGCCGGCCGGTATGGTCCAGATGTCATATTCATCCATTACGGTAGGTTTTGATTGGAACGCGACCATAGCGCCGTCGGGCGACCAGGCGGGTCCTACGTCTATGGCCGGGCCCGTTACCCGGGTCGCAGGGCCGCCGGCGACCGGTATCGTCCAGATATCCCACTCAAGAGGCCCCGCCCTGGTGGAGGTGAACGCTATCGTTGTACCGTCCGGCGACCAGCCGGGGATAATATCGCCGGCCGGGTCCGTGGTTATCTGCGTGCAGGTTCCGCCGCCGGCCGGCACGGTCCATATATCGTAGTTGCCGCTATGGTCGGAATCGAAAGCTATCTCGGTACCGTCGGGCGACCAGCAGGGGGCCAGGTCGAAACCGTCGAACGTCGTTACCTGGACGGCGGTTCCGCCGTGGACCGGTATGGTCCAAATATCAGGATTATAAAAACCGCCGCCTCGTGTGGATTCGAACGCGATAGTAGCGCCGTCGGGCGACCACGCCGGGTCCCCGTCAAAACCCGGGTGGTCCGTAACCTGCCACAGCCAGTCGGTGGCGTACGACGTAGTTGAGAAAACGACGGCTGTTAATACACCAATTAAATACATCGTAATACGTTTCATATCCAACGACCCCCTGCTCAAAGGTTCAGCTAAGTAAACCTACCTGAACATCGCTTTTAACTCGCCGAAGGACACGGGCGCGACGGTGTTGTCCTCCAGTACCATAACCCAGATGTCGTCGTTGCCGGACCGGTCCGATTGGAAGACGAGCATAGTGCCGTCGGGCGACCACGACGGGAAACCGTCGTTCGCCGGGTCCGTGGTTATTTGCGTGCAGGACCCTCCGCCG
>CBDUXC010000067.1:0-8080 GCA_965371065.1 uncultured bacterium | reverse complement strand
CGGGATTACTTACCACGGGCCGGCCGGTTTGTGGACGTGGTTCCGGAACCTCGTCCACATTAATAAAACCACGAAGCGGCGCGGTTTATCCGCGCCGTTCCTCCGCGACGGGTAGCGGCCGTCTCCACACAACCGAGAAAACACGCTTTGGGTAGCGGCGATTTCCAAATCGCCGACGATACGGAAATCTGGAGATTTCCGCTACCCGACAACACCGCGTAAGGGCCGAGCTTTAGCTCGGCCCGGATGTGGCCGAGACTCCGGAGTCTCGGCCACATAATCGTTTTATACGATACCGCCCGACGAATCGGGCGGCATTATTAATCGGGCGCAGCGCGGGTTTCGAACCCCATGTTCTTACTCAAGGTATATCCTGTACGCGTACGGAAGCCCGAAGAACTTCCGTTCGTAATTATGTTCCGGCGAACCCAGGATTTCCTCGACCGTACGGATTTCGTCGAGTCTCCGTCCGTCGGGGTCCACCGCGAACCCCGGGCCGACGTCGTCGCGGGCGAAGACATAGTAAAGCCCCAGGTCCGCTGCCAGATAGTATCCTTCTATAGACCCTTCGAATAAACCGTTAACCAAACGGTGTGTTTTTCCGAACCGTTCTTCGCCGGCCAAGAAGTATCGTCCCAGACGCAGGTCCGCGAACTCTTCTATCGTTCTGTAGTTAAGCACGTAAGCGGCCGGCCGACGATCGTTAAGTTTCGTTTCGTTACTCACCTTTACGCACTCGTAAACGTCGAAAGGGACGTACGCGCGAAGCGCGTAACCTACGGTTTCGCTTTCTTGTACGTTCTCTACCAACCACGTATAAACCTCTACACTTCGGGTCATCCCGTAGTCGTAAGCGGCGAACATCTTATAAACGTAAATACAGTTGACGGTAAGCAAAGCGGCTGACAGGACCGCCGCCGCCGGTTTGAACAGCCGAGCGGGCTTCCGGTAAAAGACGTATTTAATCGCAAGAGCGGCGGATAACGCGTAGAACGGTAACAACGGTATTACGTACCGCGAAGCCCGCAGTCTAACGGTCAAGATAAACATTGCCGCGTACGCGAGTACCCATAAAAAAACGAGTATCTTCGGATCGAGAAAGAATTCGCGTACCGCCCGACCCTTTTTCGTTACGACGGCCGAAATCCCCGCGGTAGCGACGAAGACCGCGAACACGACCGGCAGTATGGGACCGCCGTTATGCGGCCTGAATATAACCGGAAGCCAGTATAGGGGATTAGCCGGCCCCGTTATGGAAGTGCCGTGTCTCAGGATACTCCGGAGATGGAGCAAGCCGTAAAAAGACGATACCGGTTCAATCAGGAACACCGGGGCCGTTATAAATACGACTACGGCGAACGTTACTATAATCAGGGCGCAGTTCTTCAGTGTACGGACCGCCGTTTGCTTTCTGGAACGCGCCGCGCCCATATCTATACTTACCGACGCCAGACAGATAAACGGGAGCAAGGTCGCGCCCGTATACTTTACGCCGAAGCTAAGAGCGGCAAATACGGCCGCTAGATAGAGCCGCCGTCTATGCGCGGGCGCGGCGCCGGCGAGGAAGTAAAGAGATGCCAGAACGAACAACATATTTAACGTATCCGGGCGGACCTTACCAACCACCTGGATATGAATCGGGACGGTTACGAAGATAGCGAGGGCGAGGACGCCGACGCGCCTCCCGCCGTACTTCGACGCGAAGACGTAAAATAACACCGAGTAGCCGACGGCGGCAGCTAGGTTCACGAACCTGCCGACGATTATATAAGGCCGGTAGTCGGCGTAAGCTGCGATGTCGAACCCGATTATCCCGGAAATGAACTCGAACGCCGCGAACACGCCGGCGTGTACGTAGAAGTAAAGCGGCCCCCAGTCGAGGAAACCGCCTACCGACGGCGACCCGGCGCGCAAAACAGCCAGCGTTTTATTGACGCCGAAACCTTCGTCCCAATGGAACGCGGCCGTCAGATGGTGAGGGCCGACTCGGACGAGGATCACGTAAAGGCAAGCGCAAGCGAACGCAGTTATGATGAAAGCCACCGGAACGTGGACGGCCTTTCGGCTCATTGCCGACGGCCGAGCCGAACGTCCGGTTGGAGTTACGTCAGCGTTTTTATATTCCGCGTTTCTCAGGTTCATAAAAAATCGCGCTGCGGTGTTTAATCCCGTTTACGCTAATATATTCGGCGCCGTCTTATCGGTCAAGGAAAAAGAGACGTAAAGCGGTTGGGAACCGGCCGTTATTTACCGATGGTACGCGGAAGGGTTATGCGGTAAAAAACAGGCGCCCGGTTTCCGGGGCGCCTTTCCGTAGCCCTTTTCAGGGCCCTGGTGGTAATCGATTTGTATACGAGTATATATTTTCGTTATAGGCGTTACATTAAAAAACCGGGCCGAGCTGAAGCGCGGCCCATAAGTACGCTTAAGCCGCGTTACTCCATTTTCTCGTACCCGTAGGATAAAGAAAACTCGCTTATGGCCGTGTCGTCCCACTCGAGCCCCTCGTGGACGTCCAGGATCGTTACCTTGAGCCTCCCGGCCCGATTACTTCGCGTTTATTCGCTTGAATTAAGCCGCTCTACCACGCGCCGCGTTACCTCCCGGACCGTATATTCGTCTAACGGTATATCGGCCGCGCCGGGGCCGCAGGCCTTGCACGCGTCGCAAGGCGGCTCGTCCGGGAATTTTATACCGCTAACGTCGAATAACTTCCGGACGTCGTCGGGCGTAAGCGCCTTCACGCGCCCGAGCTGCCGGGCCACCAGCATTATCTTCGCGAACTGCTCGACCTTCTCCAGTTTATAGTAGGCCGCTTCGAGGGTCGAGCCGACGGTCAGCGTCCCGTGGTTGGCCAGCAGGAACGCGTCGTGGTCCGCCAGGTGCTCCCTAACGCTCTCCGGGACTTCCGGCGTGCCGGGCGTCGCGTACTCGGCCAGCGGTACGCTCCCCAGGGTCAGCACCACCTCGGGCAGTATGCACTGGGCCAGCGGCAGACGCGCCGCGGCGAAGCCGGTGGCCGTGGGGGGATGAGCGTGTACGCACCCGAGGACGTCGTTGCGCTGCTTATAGACCTCGAGGTGGAGTAAGATTTCGCTGGACGCATCCAGACGCCCTTCGACTTTTTTGCCGTCCAGGTCCACGACGGTTATGTCGCCGGCCTCAAGATGACCTTTGCACAGGCCGGTGGGCGTGGCCGCGACCACGTCGCCGACCCGGGCCGACATGTTGCCGTCGGTGGCCGCCACGTAGCCCTTCTCGTAGCACCAGCGGCCAACCTTGACTATGTCCTGTTTGGCTTTCCAGAGGTTCATTGTTTACGCTTTCGTCTGGTACGGAAGGCCCGCAGTTTAGTAATTTATACTAAGGAATAACATTAAAGGAATTGTATAGTAACATAAAATGTAGAATACCGCCGAGATAATACCCGCGACAAGGCAATTTTTACCGAAACGACGTTCCGCTTCACGCGGTTTAGGCGTAAATATCGCGCCGATTATCACACCTGCGGATGGAAATAAGAGAGATAAAATGTAAAAGAGCCAAGCCGGTTTGGGGGGCGTTCCGGGTTCCAGGGTCGGCGGTATCCCGTCTCCGTCCTGCGGGTAACGCTCCCCAAACGTTACGCGTTTTTCGGGGCGACGAGGCTTGTGAGTACTAAAAACCCTCGTATCGGCCGCGCGTTTCCATACGTCGGCTGTTAAATCGTACGATCGAATCAAGTCGGAGGGTCCGATCTTCCCGGACTTAATCCATTTGACGAGCGTATCGTAATCGACTTTGTACTCTCTTCCGCCGACTCGTACGTAATGTTCAGAACCCGTTGACCCCACCTTTATAAGCCTTTAGTTGACAGGTAAGCATACGTTAGACTACTAATAATGGTTATTACCGTTAACCAACGCAAGGCCGAACATTAGACAAGCGCATAAAATAATCGTCCCGTATAGGGCTAAAACGGCAATAAGGCAATTTTTACCGAAACGCCTACTCTCTTCGTCGGCCTTGGACATAAATATCGCCGCGATTACTGCGCCGGCGACCGGAAGGACGAAAGATAGCGCGTAAAAGAGCCACGCGGGCTCAGGTGGCATTTCCAGCGTACGTTCGTCGGTTTCGATTACAGGCCGCTCCGCCGGTCGGGGCGTTACGGGGATTCGGGAAGCTTCGCCGCCGCGGGGGCTGTGGACTCGGAAAAGCTCCATTTCCGTCGACCGCTTCCATTCGCCCGCGGTTAAGTTTTCGGAACGTATCCAATCGTCGGGCTTTATTTTCCCGGACTTAATCCAATCGAGGAGCGTATTGTAATCGATTTCGTATTCTTTTCCGCCGATCCGTACGTAGTGTTTAAAACCTAAATCGCTCATCGTCGTGGTCCTTTGAATAAGGAATCATAAACCAGGTTAAATTCCCCCGGCTTATAGGAGTTATACGCCTGAACTCCGTTATATCCTGTTTTGCTTTTCAGATTAACATAGATTAATCGTTTTCCCCATCGTTTTCTTCCTCTACCACCGTAAACCTATAGACCTGCTCCCGCGCCACGCCGTAGTTTTGAAGGGTCATACTGGCTTCGTATTCGTCCGGCGGCAGCTCTGTGTCCCAGGGAATTACGTGGTCGCCGGCCGGCAGGTCCGCCGTCATCGACTTAGCGGGCCCCAGAGGAGACTTCGGCGTTATAAAAGCCGAAACGTCTTTGGGTGCCGCCAGCCGGACCGCCAGTTCGACGTATCCGGTCGTTTCCGCCGGCCCCACGCCGAAGAACGCGTTTTTAGGCGGCGCCGCCGGGAAGCCGGTCTTGCACAGGGCCGGGTCGAACTCCTGGGACGAACCGTCCGGTAGTATCGTCTCGAGTTTGTATTTGTACACGGCGTCCAATTCGGTCCCGCCGTCCAGGTACGCGATCGTCTCCTCGTCAGGCGGGCTGAGAAGCCCGTGAACCGAACCGTCAACGGGGTAGATGAATATCAGTTCCTCCTCCGGCACGGCGCCGTCGAGTACCGCTGCCGGTATCGGCTCCTCGTTCCGCAGCTCGTACTCGCCCGAGCCCAGGGGCGCCCGGTAAAGGTTGTAGAAGACGCCCGCGCGCGGGCCGACCGGGCGCCACGAGAGGGTGCACGCCTGCCCGAAGGTCTCGCTTTTAAAACCCTCGACGGCCGGGGCCTCGTATTCGCCGAAGGTCTCTTCGACGAAAGACGCTTCGTACACTATATCAGGAGTCTTCGCTAAAACCGCCAGCGTTATTATTCCCGCGATCTTAATCATAGTTTTAATAAACCCTTTCGGAGAATACCTGATACCGCCCGTTTCAACGGGCGGTGCTTAACCCGCGCAAGCCGCGAACGCCGACTTTAGTCGGCGAAGCATATGGGCGAAGCCTGTCATAGTGCTATTTTTCCCGTTTTAAGCGAGCGTATCAAACTACAACCCCGCATGCGTACTAATGACGTTAATGACGCTGGACGAGAAACACAGCAGGATACACAGACATATAACCAATACTATGAACGCCGGTATTATCACCGCCAGGGCGACTAGAAGCTTGTTGGCCGGACGCCCGGCGCTCTCGGATACTCCCTCTTCCGGCTCTTCGCCGGTCAGGTGGGCCCGGAGAGCCGTGAAGTCTTTATAGCCCATCCGCCGGGGGATGACGCCCAGCGTGAACTCCGGCGTGAAGCTCTGTTCGGCGATTTTTCCCTGCGTAATAAAAAGGTAAACGACCACGAACCCGTCGAAGTTGACGAGCCTGGCCGCGCCCCGGTCTTCGGCCGATATCTCAACGTACAACGGGGCCGTAAGGACGCCCTTGCCCTTCTTGAAAAGCCGCGTCCCCTCGGCCTCGGGTTCGACCTCTTCGTAGCCCAGTTCGGTCAGGAACCCGACCGCGTTGTTTACCAACCCGTCGTACTCCGCGGCCGAAACCTCTATCTGGAAGTTCGCCCTCGACATTCGAAATGCTCCTTATATAGTTTCGGCGTTTATCGGACTACGACCATCTTCCGAGCTTCCGTCAGTCCGCCGAACGCAAGCCTGTATATATAGACGCCGGGCGCCAGTCCGTGCGCCCACTCGAGTTCAGTCGCCCCGGCCGGCGCGTATCCGGCGAACGGTTTCCCTATCTCCCGGCCGCTCAGGTCGTACACGGCGAGTTCGGCGTATCCCGCGTCAGGGAGTTCGAAACTGAACGCCGCGCTCCCGTCGGTCGGGTTCGGGCGGACCGGAAAAAGCCTGAACCCGTAACCACGTTTCTTCGCCGGGTCGCCGTCCGGCTCCGGCGGGTCGTCTATGCCCGTGAATATGTCGCCGTAAACCTCGGCGGCCCGGTCGGCGTTCGCGAGCATATCGGCCTCGTCCGTTCCGGCGACGACCGCCAGCGTAAAGTTCTCGGCCTCGCCGGGCGCCAGCTCCATCGGGCCGGTATTTATCATTATCCGCCAGTCGCCGGGCGTGTCTTCTACGGGCCACGTGGATACCGTGAGCATATCCCACCGGTCGCCGGGACCGTGGGGCTCGCCGGCCTCGTCGTAGTAAGCGGCGCCGTTGGGTTCGCGGCCGAAGAGCGCCAGCCCGAGGTAAGGGTTCTCGGCGACGTCGTCGTACATCCAGACCATGCCCCGGCCCGGGTCCGAACCGACCTTGTCGTCGGCGTAGGCTTCGTCCGCCGGGCTTCCGATATCCATATCGAACTTCCAGCCGACGTACAGGTTCGAGATAAGCTCGTCGGATCGGTTCCTCAGACGATGGTTGAAGAGGATGAAGTCCTCGTCCTGTGAGCCGGCGAAAGAGATACCGTGGCTCTCCAATCTGAGACCGATATAGTAACCCGGGCGGTCGTCCACGGTCCAGGTCCAGCAGTCCAGGTCGCTCTCCCGCTCGACCCACGGCGGCCGGTCGCCCCAGTTGGACTGGCTGCTCATCAAGAGGTCCAGGTTGGACGGCGGGTCCGGGTAGAAGTGGGTGTCGGGCCAGGCCGGAAACGCGATAAGGCAGAGCGTCTCGTCCCGGGCGGCCCATAGCTCGGCGTTGAAGACGTGTTCGGTCCCGGAGCCTTTCGGGTACTCGCCGGTATAGACCATCCCGACGACGTTCTCGGCGATTAACACGAGCATCCCGGCGTCGAGCGGTTCTCTGTCCCGTTCTATATCGGGGAGTAGGGGAGAAGTACCGGGGGTTACGTAATCGGCCGAGTACGCCCACGCGGAAGAGGTTAAAGCGATGGTTAAGGTTATAATATGTGAGTACCTCATAATAACCGGATAATGCGGTTATAGAATAAAAACCGGCCCTACGAACGCTCGTACGTCTACCTTCGCTGCGCCTACGGCTTCGGGGCCCGAAAACCTCAAGGTCTTGGCGTAAGCTTCTGCAAAGCCACTTATTCCTAAAAAGGAAAACAACCTTTGCGTTAGGTTAAAACCAAACACGAAGTCAAGGGTATACGCCGTTCCGGTAAGGGATTCCTCCTCGTAGTTCTCGGGGTATCCGCCGCCGCCCTCGGACCACCAACTTATCCCTTTGCTTTTCAACATCGCCGGTCCCAAGCCGCCCCAGATGAACGCGAACGGCGTGCCGTCGGGACCGTCCCTGTACAACTGCAGACCGCCGACGGCTAGAAAACGGTGGTCGTGGGCGATGTGGTCGTCGTGTGACCAGTGTAAGCCCGTACGGCCTTCGTGATGGTAATAGGATTCGCGGGAGAAATGATACCTGGTGCCGACGACGAAGGAGCGTTTGCCCGGCTTAATCTTATATAGTATCGACGCGCCGCCCGCGGCGTACTCCACCTCCGTTTCGTCGATATACGAACCCGGTTTGTATTCGGACTCTTCTTTGGGAACAAAAGCCGCGTTCATCGCGAAATTGAAACGGTCGGCGTAGATGGCGAAAGTCCCGCCTAAAGCCGGTACGCCGTCGCCAGGCGACCCGGCGTCTATACCGACTATCGGACCGAATTCCAGATCGGAACCGTAGGCGGCGGCCGGCGCGCCTGCGGCGAACAGAACGACCGCGGTCGCTAATATAGCCTTCATTACCATAAGTTTTCGTTCGTATAAGAAATCTACGGCACCACGACCACCGG